>JAGXIP010000108.1 GCA_024635585.1 Saccharicrinis sp.
CTAAACAAATGATTTATGGATAATGATATTAAAACTTGGCTTTATGACATTTTACAATCGATAAATGAGATTGATAGCTACTATGATAAAAAACCAAGGATATTTGAGGAGTACGTTTCAGACACAAAGACAAAAAGGGCAATTGAGCGTGATTTGGAAATAATTGGCGAAGCGGCTAATCGGATACTTAAAAAGGACAAGGATTTTAAACTTGATAATGTTGAGAAAATTATCGGTACTCGTAACAGGATAATTCACGGATATGATAAATTATCAGATGATTTGATATGGAGTATTGTGATAAATCATTTACCTAAATTGAAAGATGAAGTAAGTGGACTGCTTGATGAATAAAGGGCAGCGCACAATCGATTAGACGGCTGACGGTCAAATGACCGCCAGTGCACCTTTCATATACTCTTTTTTGATTTTTTTGCCACATGCCTGCCTGCCACAACTGTCCCAAACTCGTTTAGGGAGGCAGGAAACTAACCATAACAATCAATTCCCTTCACGCTAAGGCAGGGCAGGTTTCCGCTAAGGCGGAACAAAGTTATGTGAGAAGTTACTCTCATGCTTGCCCCAACCCTTCGGGGCTCCTTTCGTAACTCCTTTTTTTAATTTCAGATTCAAAGAAAGGGGGAATTAAGAAGGCGGGAAAAAAGAACCAACGAATAGTGGGATTGTCTCTGGAATAGGATGGGTGATGCCGTTTGCTATGCGTATTGTTTACATTTACTTTTTAGCCTCTACCGGGTTCTCCCCACACAATAATAATAAATACCCAAGTAAAATTAAAAGCCCGCCGAAGAACCTATCTATTTAAATTGTTGCTATTTTAGCAGATAAAATAACCCCGGGCAAAATCGAAATAATGGCAAGTGGGGTGAGGATATTAAAGAGTTGGCACTCATACAAAAAAAACGAATAATGCTAAAAAACATTCTTTTGTTAATCATTCTAGACTTGACTTTTATATCATGTGAGCAATTACATGTTCTGAATACAATCTATATTTATGACGAACTCCTATCAACAAGTAATGACACAATTAATATGCCCTTAGAAAATGTAATTAATGGAAAATATACTTTTGAGGTAAATAAAAATATTTTAAAATCAGGTAATTTAACAAACTCTTGCAATGACGGCATATGGAAATATTGCATTATTGATAAAGATAAGGCTGTTGATTCAATTGTTGATTGGTCTAGAATAATTACGAAAAACTACTCATACAGTATTCCTGAAACATGGAAGTTAGTTAAAGTATCTGATACTATACGAATTATTGCGATTGATTTAAAACCGAAATTAAATAGGTCTTCACTAGACAATAACTATCTAGTTGTTCAATCATTTCAGAAAGAGGGAAAAAGCCTTAAAAGCTTTAATACATATAACACCAAGTCAATACAAGGACTGTTCAAGATCAAAACTCATGACTATATCAAAGTAGAGTTAAATGATAGCATTTGGGGATATTATAATCGTTATGTCACGTCAAATGAAACACAAATCTTGAATTATAATTTTGAGACGTTAAATTCAGTCTATGAAATAACCTTAAAAGCCGATAGTTGCATTACTAGTACTTTCAATCAATTATTGTTCTTTGAATTTATAAGATCGTTTCAAATTAACCATAATCCGATTCTTCCAAGAGTAGGGAAATTAAATATTGAAATCATATAAAGAATAAAGTACGAGTGCCATCAATGCATAACAAATCATAGGTGGCTCTGTGGTTTACGAAACATTTGTACCTTTAATCAGTCCACTAAAGCTTTGGCTAGTAAAAAGATTAAATTTGGGAATGTTAGCTGAACTCTGTCCTGTTGTTTTTTTAAAGTAGCCAACGCCATCTTACATTGAACATTGTCAACCATATTGAGAAATGAAATAACTGGGCATAATCTTAGGCTTCCGATAGGCTAATAGCATATCGGAGAACCTATCTATTTAAAATGTTACTATTTTTAGCACATAAAATAACCCCGTGCATAAACAAAATAACGGCAAGTGGGGTGAGGGTATTAAAGAGTTATACTTAATTATCCCGCATAACGTAAATGCTAATGTATAAAGACATAAATGCTTAAACGAAACATATGACATTTCATTCATTTTCAATTATTAAACCAAAATTTACGAAACGAAAGGTTAATATACTTGGACTATTAATGGCTTTATATTTATTTACGGTTAATTTATACATATGTGTTAAAATATCTGGACTTCTTGGGGAATTGTTAAGTAAAGACCTAATTGCACCGTTCTTATTGACTTATGTTTTTATCTCAGCTTTTTTTGTTTTTTATATTTACAAGAGGTATGTGCTTGCTTATGAAATTTTGGGGACTCTAACTTTTAAAGAAAAAGAAGTTGAAATAGCTCAAAGGGATTTTTTAAAAACCTTCCGCTATTTAGACATTAGGAAAATGATTTTAAGAAACTCCTTAAATTATAGTAGAGAAAAAGAAAATGCGTTGTCGTATGCTTGTGAACTTGACCTCATAAATAAAGAGAAATTGACCATAGAAATATTAAGAAATGCAGTAGTTCAGACTGAAGGTTTTTGGAAACGAAAGATTACGATTTTTAAAGTTTTGGACGAGAAAATGACGCGCTATAAAGTATATTAAAATAACTAAGTACAATAAATAAAGGGCATGATGGGCTGTCAGTTCATATTTGGAATTTTAACTCTTTTAATAATTTGGCTGCAGCTAAGGCTTCGGTTAGTAGAAAGAATAAATTTACAACCAAAACCTTAACTATGGCTTGGTGGAGTTTAGGAAGTTTAGTTTTTTAAAATAGCCCACGACTCTTATTTAAGCCGTTACCAACAGGCTAAAAAACACAGCAAACAGACATGACAGTACAGATAATTGTAGTATTAATTCTAGTTTTTTTAATAAATCTAATTACGACTTTATCTTATTCTGTGAGAATTGTTGGTATTCGGACTGGTCGGATTGCTGTTTCGTTTGCATTGTTTAATATTCTGGTACTTATCTCAAGGACAGCTTATGGATTTCAGGCACCGTTACTGGCCAAGACCATTGAAAACAATATTAATTCCGGAGCGGGAGAAAATTTGTTTGAATTTCGCTTAATAATATTTGCCTGTTCTGTAGCAACCATAATGGGTGGACTTTTAATACCAACATTTCAGAGAATTCTTTCCATTGCCGTAGAAAAATTTAGCATCTATAAATCTGTTCCTTCCTTACTTCTGCATAGTTTTTCAAAAGGAGGTATAACTTCGATACGGGAAAGTGTTGTTGTTCCGAGTTCTAAAAATTTTGTTGACGTAAATTTTAAAAGAGACTTTCCGTGGAGAGTTTTTATAATGAATATTGTAGCTGTTGCTATAATTACTGTTGGAGTTTTATCTGCATTGTATGCCGGTTACCTAAATCCTGAATTTCGGACAACGGCAAGCAACCTTTCTGCAATAATAAATGGAGTCGCAACTATTTTAATGTTTATTTTTATTGATCCTTTTTTATCAATAATGACTGATGACGTTGTTTTGGGCAAAACGAAAGAGAGTTTGTTTCGAAAGTATATTGTATATATGATTATTGCCCGATTATTGGGAACTGTCTTGGCTCAAATTATATTTATTCCTTCAGCAAAAATAATTGCATGGATAGCAACAATCATCTGACAAAAAGCGAACTTCTATACCAAAAATTATAAAGTAAGAGCGGAATTACAATCTGAAGTCAAGAGTGATATAAAATGCAAATCGGGGCTTGGCAGCAAACGGCGAAAATCCAAATTACCGTACTTTTCAAAATCGGTAATAGTCCAAATAATCGATTGTACAGGATAATTTACTACTTTTGCACCTCTAATTTTTAGGCATTTATGAGCAAGAGAATTAAGTTCTGTGAAATGAGCGAACAATCAACGCGTGCAGGGGTTAATAATCGGAAAGCAGTTACAAATATGGAAAGAACAAAAAAATTATATAAGGCTATTCAGGAACGCATCCTGATTTTAGACGGAGCAATGGGTAGCCTGATTCAAACCTACAAACTTGAAGAGGAAGATTATCGAGGCGAACGTTTCAAAGATTATCATAGGTCTATCAAGGGCAACAATGATATTTTGTGCATCACACAGCCACAAATTATTAAAGAAATCCATGGCAAATACCTTGAGGCAGGTTCCGACATTATAGAAACCAATACCTTTAATGCCACCACTATCTCACAGGCTGATTACGATTTGCAAGAAGCGGTTTGGGATATCAATTACCAAGGGGCTAAAATCGCTCGCGAAGTAGCCGATGAATATTCATTTAAAACCCCTGAAAAACCACGATTTGTCTGTGGCGCGATTGGCCCATTAAACAAAGCATTGTCGTTATCGCCCGATGTAAACAATCCGGGTTACAGATCCTCAACTTTCGATGAAGTAAAAGAGGCCTACAAGTTACAAACAGAGGCACTGATAAAAGGGGGCTGCGATATATTGATGATTGAAACCGTGTTCGACACCTTAAACGCCAAGGCAGCTCTGCTAGCCATTGACGAGGTGTTTGAGCAGTTGGAACTAAAGCTTCCGGTGATGATTTCGGGCACCATAACCGATGCCAGCGGACGAACACTATCCGGACAAACCTTGCAGGCATTTATCGACTCCGTGTCGCACATGGATATACTGAGTATCGGTTTGAACTGCTCTTTGGGTGCTGCCGAGTTGGCACCCTACGTAAGCGAGCTATCGAACAAAGCACCTTTTTACATCAGCACCCATCCCAATGCCGGATTACCCAACCAGTTTGGCGAATACGACCAAACACCGGAGGAAATGTCGGCCTTGATAAGCACATGGTTGCAGGAAGGCAAAGTAAATATTTTGGGCGGATGCTGCGGAACAACCCCCGAGCATATTGCACAATTGGCCAAAGAAGCCGATAAGTACAAACCCCATCAAAAAGTAAAAGCACCGGAAATAACGCATCTTAGCGGATTGGAATCGTTGCAAATGCGCAAGGACACCAACTTTATAAACATTGGCGAACGCTGTAACGTGGCCGGATCACGTAAGTTTTTGCGTTTGATCAAAGAAAAAAAATACGAAGAAGCGGTTGATATTGCCCGTCACCAAGTAGAAAATGGTGCACAAATCATAGATGTAAACATGGACGATGCCATGTTGGAGGCAAAGGAAGAAATGGTTGCCTTTCTAAACATGATGATGTCAGATCCTGACGTGTCGCGTGTTCCTGTCATGGTCGATTCATCTAAGTTTGAGGTAATAGAAGCCGGACTAAAATGTCTGCAAGGCAAATCAGTGGTTAACAGCATCAGCCTCAAAGAAGGCGAAGATGAATTCCTGGCTCATGCCCGCATCGTAAAAAAATATGGCGCAGCAGCTGTGATTATGGCCTTCGACGAAAAAGGACAGGCCGACACCGTGGCGAGACGTAAAGAAATTTGTCAACGCGCTTACAATTTACTGACTCAGAAAATAAATTTCCCTCCACAAGATATTATTTTCGACCCCAATGTGCTGGCTATTGCTACCGGTATTGAGGAACATAGTAACTATGCGGTAGATTTTATTGAAACATGTAAGTGGATAAAAGCAAACTTACCTGATGCCCACATCAGTGGAGGTATCAGTAACTTATCGTTTTCGTTTCGTGGCAACGATGTGGTTCGCGAGGCTATCCACTCCGTGTTTTTGTACCATGCCATAAAAGCAGGATTAGATATGGGTATCGTGAACCCTGCCATGTTGCAGATTTACGACGATATACCCAAAGAATTGTTTGGCTATGTAAATGATGTGGTTTTCAACACCCGTCCCGATGCAACAGACCGACTGGTGGATTATGCTGAATCAATTAAAGGTAACCAGAAAGAAGAGGTAGAAACGCAACAGGCAGCTTGGCGCGAAGGAACACTTGAAGAGAGACTAACCCACTGTTTGGTAAAAGGCATCAGCGACTTTTTAGATGTTGATGTTGCCGAAGCACTTGCAAAATACCCTGCTGCCTTAGATATCATAGAACAACCCTTGATGGACGGCATGAATGTGGTGGGTGACTTGTTTGGCGATGGTAAAATGTTTTTGCCCCAAGTAGTAAAAACAGCACGGGTAATGAAAAAAGCGGTAGCCATTCTACAACCAATTATCGAATCTGAAAAAGCAGCCGGAGGTGGTGGATCGTCAAGTAATGGTAAAATATTGATGGCTACAGTAAAGGGTGATGTACACGATATAGGTAAAAATATTGTGGGCGTTATTTTGGGCTGCAACAACTACGAAGTGATAGATATGGGCGTGATGGTGCCCACCGAAAAAATTCTGAAAGAAGCCATCGCACAAGAAGTGGATATCATTGGATTGAGTGGTTTAATTACCCCATCGCTGGAAGAAATGGCCAACGTGGCCAAGGAAATGAAAAAGCAAAATTTCACTATTCCTCTATTGGTGGGAGGAGCTACAACATCCAAAGTACATACCGCAGTTAAAATTGAACCACAATACGATTATCCGGTTGTTCATGTTAAAGATGCCTCCAAGAGTGCACAGGTAGTGAGTGCCTTGCTATCGAAAACTGGCAAGGCTGAATTTGTAAGGAAAACACAGGAAGAATATGCCGAGCTAAGAGAGCGTAATGCCAACAAAAAAAAGGTGGTTATTGCACCTATTGAAAAGGCGCGCGAAAACAACTATAAAATAAATTGGAGTCAGGATCAAATAACTACGCCAAACGCTCCGGGCATTACGGTTTTCGATGATTATGCTATTGCTGATATAAGAAAATTTATCGATTGGACCTTCTTCTACCAGGCATGGAATCTAACAGGCAATTATAATGACATTGAAGAAGTAAAAACAGCCGAACAAGAGACCGAATGGCTCAATAGATATAAAACAGAAAGTGCCCGTGCCAAAGCAGAGGAGGCACTTAAGCTATGGCGCGATGCCGAAGCTATGCTCGATAAAATGGAGCGCGACAAGATGGTGACACCGAAAGCTATTTTTGGTTTTTTTCCAGCCAACAGCCAAGGAGATGATGTGCTAGTTTATACCGACGAAACACGCACCAAAGTAAAAACCGTGTTTCATCAAATGCGTGAGCAACAAGACAAACCAGGCAAAAAAGCCTTTCATTCACTGGCCGATTTCATTGCTCCTGTTTCATCAGGCATTAAAGATTATATTGGAGGTTTTGCTTGTACAGCAGGTATAGGTATCGAAAAATGGGAACAAGCCTACATGGACGATCATGACGATTTTAGTGCTATCCTGCTCAAATCGTTAGCCGACAGATTAGCGGAGGCTTTTGCCGAACTGGTGCATTTTAGAGTACGTAAGGAGTTTTGGGGCTATGCGCCTGATGAGGAATTCAATACCGACAACTTCATCCGCGAGCGATACCGTGGTATTCGTCCGGCACTGGGGTATCCCGCTTGTCCCGACCACAGCGAAAAACGTTTGCTATTCGACATGATGGAGGTAGAAGACAAAGTGGGCATTACGCTAACGGAGCATTTTAGCATGTATCCCAATGCCTCCGTGAGCGGTTTGTATTTTGCACACCCCGAAGCCATGTATTTTGGCATTGGCAAAGTGGGCAAGGATCAAGTGCAAGATTTAGCTCAACGTAAAGGAGTGCCCGTGGAAGAAGTAGAGAAATGGATACCAATAAACTTAGCGTATAAGTAATTACAGTGAACAGTAAGCAGTGAACAGTTGTAGCGAAGCGACCCCGAAGTAAAATAAATTGGAAGCATCGGGATTTCGTTTCACTCAACATCCCGTCACCTTAATTTCATTTATTTTTGACGGCTTGTCTGTAACAAACAGGGAAAGCAGTAAGTACAAACCGGCTACCGCATACCGTTTTCCGCATACCGAATTATTCGTATCTTGCATTTTAAATTAAATTCAGATGAGGACAACCGAGATAATTAAAGAAATTCAACAGCTCCCGATATCGCAACGTATGTATATCGTGGAAAAAACTATTCACTCTATCCGATCTTATCAAGAAAGGAATCAGATGGAAATAGCAGCTGATGAATTATACAATGACTACGCTTCTGACAAAAGCTTGACAGCTTTGACTAACCTTGATTTTGATGATTTCTATGAGGCAAAATGAAGTTTGGCTAATTGATTTAAATCCAACCGTCGGAGCTGAAATTAAAAAGATTCGACCTGTTGTTATTGTAAGCGATAATTCATTGGGAAAATTACCGCTTAAGGTCATAGTCCCTATTACAGACTGGAAAGAAAGATATAAGATTGCTCCTTGGATGGTAAAAATAATTGCAGACAACAAAAATGGCCTTTCAAAAGATTCTACGGCTGATTGTTTTCAAATGAGGTCTGTTTCACACGTAAGATTTGTGCGTAAGATTGGCGAGGCATCGTTGACGGTGATGGATGAAATACGGCTTGCCTTGTCCAAAGTTTTAAGCATAACAAATGAACCACTTTAGATTAACTACCCAACAATAAAAAACACA
Organism: Saccharicrinis sp.; assembly: GCA_024635585.1. Taxonomy (GTDB): domain Bacteria; phylum Bacteroidota; class Bacteroidia; order Bacteroidales; family Marinilabiliaceae; genus Saccharicrinis. The sequence continues at coordinate 8,508 of JAGXIP010000108.1, forward strand.
CAATAACAATGACTGCTGCAGAATTAGTTTTAAAAGATAAAGAAACCAAGTTCTCATTTGAACTTTTACCACCCTTAAAGGGCAATAATATCGACAAGGTATTTAGGACTATCGATATTTTAAAGGAATTCAATCCGCAATTCATCAACATCACATCGCACCGCGAGGAATATGCCTTTGAAACCAACGGGCAGGGTTACGTGGAGAAAAAGGTTATACGTAAACGTCCCGGAACGGTAGCCGTGGCAGCCGCCATCCAAAATAAATATGGCATAAAGGTGATTCCTCACATCATTTCGCGGGGTTTTACAAAAACCGAAACCGAATATGCCCTTATCGATCTTAACTTTATGGGCATACACGATGTTTTGGTGTTGCGAGGTGACGACACGCATAAAGATAAATACCCGGCTCGCGACGAAAAGTGTAACCAATATGCCATTGAACTGGCCCAACAGGTTAACGATTTAAACAAGGGCATATACATGGACGGCACCAGTAACGATCCCTTCGAAACTCCTTTTGCCTATGGTGTAGCCGGCTATCCCGAAAAGCACGAGGAAGCGCCCAACATGGATTCGGATTTATTATATTTAAAGGCAAAAGTAGATGCCGGAGCAGAGTACGTGATGACGCAAATGTTTTTCGACAACGAAAAATATTACGATTTTGTAAAACGATGCCGTTCTATTGGTATCAATGTACCCATCATACCAGGCATCAAACCAATTACCACAGCTAACCAACTTACTGTTTTACCAAAGATTTTTAGTTGTGAAATCCCAGAAGATTTTGCACGCGAACTGCGAAAGTGTAAAGACAACGACCAGGTGAAGCAAGTAAGTGTAGAATGGACTACCCAACAAGCCCTCGACCTAAAAAAGAACGGCGTGCCCATCATTCATTTTTATACCATGATGGCCACCGAAAGCGTAAGACAAGTGGCAGAAGCGGTGTATTAAAAACAAAAATACTACACCATATTTTTCTTATTTAGCATATATTATTCAGCTTAACCCTATTATTGCAGCTCATTTAATATTGATTTATAGCGCAAAAAACCCTATATTTGAGCTACAAATTATAGCTTCACGAGCTTAATGATAGAATGATGAATGATAGGAACAGACAAATTATAAACTTCATTAAAAGTCATGGTGAATGTTCTTCAAAAGAGTTGTTTGATAGCTTAGATTTGTCAATGAGTTATGCAACTATAAAAAGAATTATAAAGATTAGCGATTGATTTAAGCTGGAAATCATCACAAATTGAAGGCAACACCTATTCTTTGTTAGAAACTGAAAAGCTTTTAAAAGAAAAAGAAGCGGCTGCGGGTAAAACTAAAGAAGAAGCGATTATGCTTCTAAACCATAAAGATGCACTCAACTTTATAATAGGCACTCCAGATTATTTACATCCTCTTACCGTATCTAAAATTGAAGACATACATAGCATCCTTATTAAATAAAGGATTAGCTGTAGAAAGAAACCTACGAAAAAGACGAATCAGCATCACTGGAACAAACTACCGACCATTGGATAATGAATTTCAAATATCCGAGGCATTAAGAAATTCGTGTGAGTTAATCAACAATAAAGAGAGTGTTTTTGAAAAGGCCTTGTTGGCATTGATGCTCATCTCTTATATCCAACCATTTATGGATGGCAATAAAAGAACAGCAAGAATAGTGAGTAATGCAATTTTAATAAATGAAAATCATTGCCCACTATCATTCCGAACAGCAGATTCAATTGATTATAAAAAAGCAATGTTACTATTCTATGAACAGAATAATATTTCAAATTTTAAAGATATTTTTATTAATCAATTTGAATTTGCAGTGAAAACATATTTTTAATAGTTATCCTATTTATCCAATAAAATAGAGCGCACTATGTTATTAAAATCCATAAATCCGGCAAACAGCGAAGTAATTGCAGAATATCCCGAATACACCGCTGAACAGGTAAACACGATTATAACTTGTGTTAACAGCTCCTTTAAAAGCTGGCGTAAAACTGCACTGCACGAGCGAATGGATTGCATAAAGCGCTTGTCCAGTAAATTGGAAGAAAAAAAGGAACTTTTGGCCGGTATCATAACCAGCGAGATGGGTAAAAACATCATGGAATCACGTGCAGAGGTAGAGAAGTGCGTTTGGCTGTGCAATTACTATTTCGACAATGCAGAAGATTTCCTAAAAATTAAACCGATTAAGTCAAACGCTTCTGAGTCCTATATTTCATTCCAGCCTTTGGGAGTAATACTGGCCATAATGCCTTGGAACTTTCCCTTTTGGCAAGTGTTCCGCTGCGCCATCCCTACCCTACTCGTAGGTAACACCATGGTGCTTAAACACGCTTCAAACGTGTCGGGTTGCGCATTGGCCATCGAGGAACTTTTTCGTGATGCTGAATTCCCTGAAGATGTGCTTCGTACGGTGCTCGTATCAGGCAAAAAGGTGGAAAGTATCATCGCCCACAAGCGCATTGTAGCAGTAACGCTTACTGGCAGCGAAAAAGCCGGACGTTCCGTGGCTCAATCAGCCGGAAGTCACCTTAAAAAATGCGTGCTGGAACTGGGCGGTAGCGATCCGTATGTAATTTTGGACGATGCCGATTTAGATATAGCCGTGCAAGCCTGCGTTAAAGGCCGATTACTCAATGCGGGCCAAAGCTGCATAGGTGCCAAGCGCTTTATAGCCACCCCAAAAATATACGACCGCCTTGAGTCAATGTTTGTGGCCGAGATGAAAAAAGCAAGAATAGGAAACCCCTTCGATGAAAACAATAAGCTAGGTCCGTTGGCACGCGAAGATATCCGCGAAGAGCTGATAGCGCAGGTTAATGAATCACTCAAAATAGGAGCCCAACTGCTTTGTGGTGGACAAGTTAATTACGACAACAAAGGTTTTTACTATCCTGCCACCGTTTTAAGCAAAGTAAAACCGGGAATGCCAGCCTATAATCAAGAAATGTTTGGTCCCGTGGCAGCACTTATCAAAGCAAGGGACGAAGCCGATGCCATAAGAATTGCCAACGACACCAACTTTGGACTGGGTGCCGCCGTGTTTACATCGGATATTGAAAAAGGAAAATACCTAGCCGAATTTGAACTAGAAGCAGGCTGCTGTTTTGTAAACGATTTTGTAAAATCAGACCCCCGACTACCCTTTGGAGGAATCAAGGAAAGTGGTTACGGCCGCGAGTTATCTATTTATGGAGCTCATGAGTTTGCCAATATTAAAACGGTTTACATCAAATAGTACTTATCTCCAATATTCTGCCAAAAATGGCAGAATATTGAAGATAAGGTACACAAGCAAAATTTAAAATGTCTTGTTAATGAAAAAAGGAAAAATAATAAAGCTCTTAACTGCAATTAGGCATTTTAAATTTTGCCGATCAACTTGGACAAACCAAAACAGGAATGCCCCAAATGTTTTACATAGTCATCTTGTTTGTTTTTGGCTTGTTAAAGTTGGTTACTATGACTTTTGAACAGGCCTTGGTAAAAGCATCCGAAATTTGTGCACGACAGGAAAAATGTATTTTCGACATCGAAAAAAAGCTAAAAAACTGGGGAGTAGAAGAACAGATCGCTTGCAAAGTGATTGACCAACTGATTAAAGAAAAGTTTATCGACGAACAGCGCTATGTAAACTATTATGTGAGAGATAAGTTTAAATTTAACGGTTGGGGCAAGATAAAGATAAGATGGCAGTTAAAAGCCAAAAACATAATTGGCACACCTGTAGATGAGGCATTGTATCAGATAAGTGACGAGGAATATAAAGATGCTTTGGCGCAATTATTGATTAAGAAACGACGAAATTTAAAGGGAGATGATAAATATAAAATAAAAGCTTCACTGATCAGGCATGCTGCATCCAGGGGCTTCGAGCCCAACCTTATTTATCAGCTTCTCGACTCGGAATAATGAACTACATAAAATAAAAAGTCTATAACTATGAATATACTATACCCCCAAAGAGACTTCATTAACCTATTATTGTGGCTTATCTTATTTCCAGCTCTGTTATCCTTTTCATCCGTCGAAGCCAAAAGAAAACCTTCCTGGGTAAAGCAACGCCCCTCGGATACACAATTTTACATAGGCCGAGCTATGAGTCCCAAGGTGGACGGACAACTTAACTATCGTACCGAGGCAAGGAACAAGGCGCTGAAAGAAATGAGCTCGGAGATTAAGGTAAACATTTCTTCCAATTCAATTTTACGCCAGTTCGAAAATAACTACCAGGTAAAGGAGGAGTTTGAGGCTAGTACACATCAATCGGTACAAGCCACCCTCGAAGGTTACGAGGTGTTAAGTTGGGAAAACAAAAAGGAATATTGGGTGATGGTGCGACTGAACAAAGATAGCTATGCCATGCGCCAGAAGCAAAAGCTGGATTACGCAAAAAAAATGTGTACTGCGTATTATTACGATGCCCAAAAAGCAGTAGATAGAGGAGATATTTATGAGGGGTTGTTATTCTATGTAAAGGCCATTAAAACGATTAAACCTCATGTAAACGAAGACTTAACATACCATGACATAGATGGCAGTTTAAACTTGGGTTCGGATATTTTTAGCGGCATACAGAATGCTTTTCGTAAAATAAACCTCACAACCAACCAATCCGTATACACTTTGCAATTTAGCAAAGAGATGCAGGTGCCCTTAACGTTAAATGCTAGCTATATAGATACGAAGGGCGATTTACAGGCATTAGCAAATCTACCGCTACGATACTCGTTTACAAAAGGAGAGGGCGAAATAACTACCCTTGGCACAACCAACTATGCCGGCTCAGCTACCTGCGATATCACCCGTCTAATTTCTAAACGAAAAAGCCAACAGATTAAGGCTGAGTTTGATTTAGACAGCTTTTTAAACAAGGAAACCGAAGAAGACAAGATATTATTAAGTGCCTTTTTTCATGAGGAATATTTGCCTGTTGCCTTTTTTAACATCGAGGTGCAAAAGTCATCGGCCTATCTTGTGATTGACGAAGTGGTTTATGGAAAACAAGCGAGCAACCCAATCTTTGCTAATATGATGCGGTCGGAGCTGGCACAAAGCTATTTTAACATTACCGACCAAAAAGACACCGCCGACTTTATCGTAACCATCAACGCTAATTTTATTGCCGATGGAGAACGCAAAGGCAGTGGCTATTCCGTGTTTATCGTGTTTGCCGACTTCCACATAAGCATTACCGACAATAAATCACACATGGAAATATTCGCCGAAGGATTCAATGGTTTAAGAGGCATGCAGCCCGGCAGTTTTGATTATGCCCTAAAAAACGTACGTGAAAAAGCCAGGCAAAAAATTGTTGCAGATATTTTTCCTAAAATGGAAAAAGTGAATCTTTAAGAAAAGCTTGTGATTATCTTGCAGTACTTCCCAAATGGGAAGAGGAAAAGTTGCGCTTTCCATCTTATTATAACACAAAACCAGCATCAACTATCAACAAAGCGCAAGTTCCTTTTGCTCTCTGAATATAGCGCCTGGTTTGTAGGCGTAATATCCTCCAAATGCCGATACAAACAAGGAAATGCTATAAAATAAGATACTCAAAGCAACAGCATGATCCTGGTTTAATCCCAGGTATTGGGAGCCGAACATAAAAGTTACCTCTCTTAATCCAAGACCACCCAACGAAATAGGGATGGCGGACATGATGCTGGACAATAAAAACAGAAAAAGATAATCGTTTTCCTGCCCTGCCAATTCGGTGCCCAATGATTTTAAAATAATTATTGCAGAAATCATTTGAAAGCCTTGAATAATTATTGAAAGCAATAACACCCGCCAGGCAGCTCCGGTTAAATGGTGGCTAAAAACCCGCAGATACAAATAGTATCCCACTGCAATAAAGGGTATAAAAACAATAAAATAGTTTAGGAAGGGATTAATCCAAACTAAAATATCATGAACTAATTTGATGCCATCCTCGGGTACCGAAGCTTTTGTTAAATCGTAATCGATAAAGTAAACCAGCGCGCATAAATACACTAAAATTACAGATAATCCGCTAAGTCTATCTGCCAATACCGTTCCTATCAGTCTACGCACCGAGGCTTTGCGATACCTACGAATTAAAAACACTTTATAGCCGTTGCCCCCTACTCCACCAGGTAAAAACAAATTGTAAAACATACCCAGCCAATACAATTTAATATTGGTGAAAGTGCTTATTTTAACCGGAACATATTTGTAAAAGGTGTTTAACCTAAACGCCGAAATTATCTGGGAGATAGTATAAACCAAAATCGAAACCAACAAGAGCCAAACATTAATACCTTTAATGGCATCGAAAGTTTGTTTTAAATCTACTTTTGAGAATACATAGTATAATGCGATTGCCGATAAAGCTATCTTGGCTACCAACTTTATAGCTTTGGAATATTTTTTAATGATCGACAATAGTATGGGATTTAAATGTTAATTAAAGTGCACAAAGATATCATATTAAATGAAAATGAAATAAGCCAAAAGCATGTAGATTATACAAATTTTCATTTTAACAACGATCAATTTTAATTCCTACAAAAAAACTTATCTTATTAGTTCGTTCCTGTCGGTATCGAGCTTTAAAAAGATAAATAATAAGGTAGTAAACCCCCATAACGAGGAACCTCCATAACTAAAAAATGGCAACGGGATTCCTATCACCGGTGCCAAACCTATGGTCATACCAATGTTAATAGTAAAATGATAAAAAAAGATGGCGGCTACACAATATCCATAAATACGACTAAAGGGCGAATGTTGCTTTTCGGCCAGGTAGATCAGCCTAAATATAAGGAAAACATACAGGAAAACAACCCCAAACGTACCCAAATAGCCCCACTCTTCGCCTACCGTACAAAATATAAAGTCGGTACTTTGCTCGGGTACAAAATCAAATTTTGTTTGCGTTCCCTCCAAGTATCCCTTGCCTGTTAATCCGCCTGATCCGATGGCAATTTTCGATTGGTTTACATTATAGCCTGCCCCTAAGGGATCGTCTTTAAAACCCAACAGCACATATACCCTGTTCCTTTGGTAGTCGGAGAGCATATCATCCACAAAGTAATCTACCGTAAAGGTTACCGCCACCAAACTCCACATAAAAATTAGCGCTGGTATTACAGGTTTTAAGTTTTTTACAAAACCTTTAACCAATAAATAGATGGATACACCAACCATACCTATAACGGTAAATATCTCCCATCGCAATGTTTGACCAAGAATGGAATATATAGTAAGTGCCAGCGTGAAGCCTCCCAATAAAACAGCAGCACCAATACCGGTTACTTTTTTATCAGTTTTCATAAATAAAAATAAAAAAGCACCTACCACAACTAACCAAATAATAAGTGTATTGGGGTAAACCAAGGTTAATACAGCTACAATAGCAGCCATAATACCAAATACTAAAATGCTACTTGTAAGCCCTTCGCGGTAAAATGGCAAAATAAACACAAAAAACACCAAGGCCGAGCCAGTATCATTTTGTAAAAAAATACACAGCACAGGCAATGCCCACAGGCCAATTATTTTGGCCACCTTAGCTGGTTTTTTAAACGAAAAATCATGCCTACTCATAATACGAGACATGACGAGTGCTGTGGCTATTTTAGCCAACTCCACCGGCTGAAACCGCACTGGTCCTAATTCGAACCATGACTTGGCACCATTAATTTCCTTACCAAAAAAGATAACAGAAAAGAGCAGAAACACGGATAGCCCATATAAAAAATAAGAGAAGGCTACGTAAAACTTACTATCGGTCATTAATAGAACCCAAATAATAAGTGCGGAAAGACCTATCCAAATCAGCTGCTTGGCATACTCTTTTTCGGGGTCAAAAAATATTGGGTTTTCAGGATTATAATTGGCGGCGTAAATATTAAACCAACCAAAAATAACCATTATCAGATAAATGGATACGGTAAGCCAATCTACTTTTTTACTATATTTATTTTGTACCATAAATCAAGTTTCCTTCCATCATTCTTGTTTCGAGCCAGCTACGGGATGGATCGATCTCCCCCTTTAAATATTTCTCCACCATCAAACTGGATATAGGTGCAGCCCACCGGGCACCAAAACCACCGTTTTCGACATATACAGCAATGGCTATTTTAGGATCGTCTTTGGGTGCAAAAGCGATAAACACTGAGTGGTCTTCACCGTGCGGATTCTGTGCCGTTCCCGTTTTGCCACAAATGGTAATGCCGGGCACACGAGCGGCTGTGGCTGTACTTCCAGGCCCTCCCCAAACAGCCATTTCCATGCCATCGCGTACCGGCCTATAATATGCAGTATCTATTCCTGTTTCATGAATCTCTTTAAAACGCGATGGTATGGTATCGTGCTCAATATCCTTAATAATGTGCGGTGTGTAATAATATCCTTTGTTTGCAAGTGTGGACGCCATGTTAGCCATCTGTACCGGAGTAGTCAACAACTCTCCCTGACCAATGGCCAGTGATACCACGGTGAGCGACGACCAGCTTTTATTATAAATTTTATCATAGGTAGCGCTGTTAGGTACAAAACCTCGTATCTCATTAGAAAAATCGGTACCCAGCCTATGTCCGAAACCAAACTTAACGAGGTAGTTTTTCCATGCATCAAAACCTTCCTGTACGGTAGCGTATTTTTTATTATCAATAATATTACGAAATACATGACAATAATAGGCATTGCAGGAGTGAGAAATGGAATTTCGCAAGTTAAGAGGACTGGAATGACTATGGCAACCCAAGTGAAACCTGCCCACAGAATAACCCATATAACATTCGTATTTGGTATCGGGGGTTAAAACACCCTCCTGCAGACCAATGAGCGCATTAATGGTTTTAAAGGTAGATCCGGGGGGATACCAAGCCATGATGGGCCGGTTGAACAATGGCTTTAAGGAATCGGTACTTAAAACAGAAAAATTGCCTGCTCTTTTTTTACCCACCATAAGCGAAGGATCGTAGGTTGGGCTGGAAATCATGGTTAGTATCTCACCGCTTTGGGGATCTATAGCCACGATGGAGCCAATTTTATTTTGCATCAGCTCCTCGCCATATTTCTGCAAATCAATATCAATAGTAAGCTTTATATCTTTACCAGCTACAGCCGGGATATCGTATTCCCCATCTCTAAAAGATCCTTTCTGGCGGCCATGAACATCTACCAATACATATTTAAAACCTTTTTCACCCCGCAAAAATTTTTCATAGGTCGATTCTACCCCATTAATTCCGTTATAATCACCTCTGATATAATAGTCGTCGCGCTCTATATCCTGTGGCCCCACCTCACCAATATAGCCCAATATATGGGCAGCATACGGATACTCATATTTACGTAAAGTACGTCGCTGTACAAAAAAGCCATCAAACTTGTATAATTTCTCTTGTAGATAACCATATTGTTTGGCTGATAGCTGTTTATAAAATATGGAGGGTTTAATTCGGGATATTTTTTTGTTGCGAAGCCGCCCGTTCATGTCATCAAACAAGCTGCGCAGCTCCTCGATAGAAATTTCTAGTGAATTGCAAAACGTTACCGAATCCATGGGCTTGAGCTCACGAGGCACCACCATTAAATCGTAATCGGCCTGGTTAGAAACGATGAGTTTTCCATTTCTATCGTAAACTAATCCACGTGCGGGGAAACTAATGATTTCACGTCGCGTGTTGCTCTCCGCCGAATATTTATAGGATGGATCGTAAACCTGAAGGATAAAAAGTTTAATCACAAAGATTATCCCAATCGTTAAAACGATTAGGCCAATTACAAGGGTTCTTCTATTTAAATTTTCCACGCCACACCTCCATTAAATCCTTCGTTTCTTTTGATATGTAAATAACAACGTAACTACCATTACTACCATGGTAAAAACGCCACTAGCTATTGTTTTTAAGAGTATACCCATAAAATTTATCATAGAAAACGATTCGATGATAAAATAAAAAAAATGGTGTATAAATATTAATATGGCAGCATATTTTAAAAACCATGGAAATCCGTAATAGGAAGGTAGCGGCAAGGTACCTGTTTCGTAATTGTCGCGAGGTGCTATACGCGCCAAAACAAATGGTCGAATAAAGGCCAACAGAATACTGGCAGCCATGTGCATTCCCATGGTGTTCAAAAACATATCTACACTTAAACCTAATGCTGCTGCCAATAAAAGCAGTAACCATCCCGGTGTGTCAAAAGGCAAAGTAAGGATGAACAATACATATAAATAGGGGTTTAAATAGCCCGAAAATTCAATTTTATTCAGGATAAGTACTTGCAGCAGCACAAAGAAAACAAAATTGAATAAGTATCTTGGAATTACACTAATCATTGCTTTGTATCCTCCTCTATTTGTTTTTGCTGTTCCTGGTAAATATTTTCCACCACCTCTACATAACTTAATCTGGAAAAATCGACACTTAGTTTCACCCTAATTTTATAAAAACTATCTCCCTCGGGATGCGCCACCTCTTCCACTGTACCTATCAAGATATCTTCTGGAAAAGTAGCCGAGAAGCCGCTGGTGATTACTTGATCGCCCAGATTTACATTGGCATGTTCGGGTATCTCATCCAAAATAGCATATAAAGTGGACTCGGTGTCCCAACTAACAGAACCAAAAAAATCGGACTCCTTTAACTTGGCCGATATTTTTAAGCGAGGATTCAGGATAGACAGTACGGTGCTAAAATTATCGCTACACTTAATAACAATACCAACAACTCCTCTGCCAGATAAAACCCCCATATCGGGTTTAATACCGTCAAGTGTTCCCTTATTTAAGGTGATGTAGTTAAAATGTTTACCCACCGTATTGCTAATTACCTTGCACGACCGATATTTATATTGATGCGGGCTTGCACTATCACCTGTCATCAAAAAATAATCTTTGGAATTTTTGAAAGAGGAAGGCATTTGGCTACGCAAAAAAGCGTTTTCGTTGGATAGTTCCCTGTTTACTTCCTTTAACGAAAAATATTGCTCCACATTGTTCATGGACTGAAAAAGACCCCCAGCCAATTTAGAAGAAGAACTTAAATAAATAGTACGCTGATCCTGATTGTAGCTAACGACTAAAATAAAGGCAATCAACTCCAATAAAATAAACAGGAATGTAAAGTGGTGTTGTATTATAAACCTTAAAAAATTTCTCATTCAATTGTTGTGTTATCCTATTTCCTTGAGAATAAGCCGTTGTTGCACTATACTTTAGATTATTTGAATAAACGCATCTGGTATGGTTGCCAGCGAAGGAGTAAAAAATATAAAACCCGGTTACGCTATCAGAAACCAGGTTTTATTATACTTCATAATTTCTGCATTTGTTATTATCTCTTCAAAAACGAAAATTTATGTCGATTTTTCAAAGCTATTCCAGTTCCTCGCGCTACAGCGTGTAATGGAGCCTCGGCTATATGGAACGGTATGTTTATTTTGTCGGTCAAGCGTTTATCCAATCCTCTTAATAAGGCACCTCCTCCAGCTAAATATATTCCACCGTTAACAATATCGGCATACAACTCAGGAGGAGTTTGTTCAAGTGCACTTAAAATAGCGGTTTCTATTTTAGAGATAGATTTTTCCAAACAGTGCGAAATTTCCTGATACGAAACAGGAACTTCAATGGGCAAAGCCGTCATTTGGTTTGGCCCCTGAACGATATAATCAGTTGGTGGATTCTCCAACTCGGGCAATGCTGAACCTACGTGTATCTTAATTTGTTCTGCAGTGCGCTCTCCCACTTTAATATTATGTTGACGGCGCATATATTCAACAATATCCGCAGTTAAATCATCACCCGCAATGCGAATAGACTTATTGGTTACAATTCCGCCAAGAGATATCACAGCAATTTCGGTTGTTCCACCACCTATGTCCACCACCATACTTCCTTGTGGAGCTTCCACATCAAGACCAATACCCAATGCTGCGGCCATAGGTTCATAAATCATATATACCTCACGTCCACCGGCATGCTCGGCTGAGTCGCGTACAGCACGTATTTCTACCTCGGTACTACCCGATGGAATACAAATAACCATGGTAAGCGAAGGCGTAAACCAACGTTGCTTGGTATTGATCATTTTAATCATACCCCTTATCATCTGCTCGGCAGCATTAAAGTCGGCAATTACACCATCGCGTAGCGGACGTATGGTATAAATATTATCGTGGGTTTTACCGTGCATTTGGCGCGCCCTTTCACCAATAGCCATCAGCTTGTCGGTACGACGATCGAGAGCCACAATTGAGGGTTCGTCAACCACCACTTTATCATTGTGTATGATAATGGTATTGGCTGTTCCAAGGTCGATGGCAATTTCCTGAGATAGAAATGAAAATAATCCCATGGGACTTATATTTTTTTAATGTTTGAAATGTCTAATACCTGTTAATACCATTTTCATTCCATTTTGGTTACAATAATCAACCGAATCTTGATCTTTTATTGAACCACCCGGCTGAATAACTGCCGAAATGCCATCAAAATGGGCAATTTCAACACAATCGGGGAAAGGAAAAAATGCGTCGCTTGCCATTACTGCGCCTTCCAAATTAAAATTAAAAGTTTTGGCTTTGGCAATAGCTTGGTTCAAGGCATCCACGCGCGATGTTTGGCCTACGCCGCTGGCAACCAATTGTTTATTTTTGGCTAAAACAATAGCGTTCGATTTGGTATGTTTTACCAATTTGTTGGCAAACAACAAATCTTCTACCTCATCGGCATTGGGCTCTAAGGTGGTAACAGTTTTTAAATCGTCGGCTGTTTCAGTTTTTAAATCCTTTTGCTGCGACAAAACCCCATTTAACAAAGTACGATTTAAAACCGTTGGCATTTTGCTCGCATTAAGCACCAAAATAATCCTGTTCTTCTTTGATTTCAAAATATCTAAAGCCTCTTTATTATAGGAAGGAGCAATAATTACTTCAAAAAATATTTTGTTAATTTCTTCGGCTGTGGCTAAGTCTATCTCCTTATTGGATATCAAGATGCCACCAAACGCCGATACGGGATCGGCAGCAAGTGCATCGTTCCAAGCTTCAGTAAGGTTTTCTCTCGAGGCCAAGCCGCAAGCGTTATTGTGCTTTAAAATTGCAAATGTGGTTTCGTCAAAATCGCCAATCAGATTAATTGCGGCATCAATATCCAATAGGTTGTTGTACGAAATCTCCTTTCCATGTATTTGCTCGAACACTTCATCCAAATTTCCGTAAAACTTACCTTGCTGATGAGGGTTTTCACCGTAACGTAAAATTTTGGTATTATCGTGGCTGATGCGTAGAGCATTGCCCTGATCATTATCAAAGTAATTAAAAATAGCACTATCGTAGTGCGAAGAAACAGCAAAAGCCGCTTTGGCAAATGTTTTTCTGTCAGCAAGGGTGGTTGCTCCATCACACTCAGTAAGAACTTTATATAAATCGCCATATTGCGCCTGGCTGGGAACAATAACCACATCTTTAAAATTCTTAGCTGCTGCACGTATCAAGGAGATGCCACCAATATCTATTTTCTCGATAATATCTTGCTCCGCGGCACCAGAAGCTACAGTCGCTTCAAAAGGATACAAATCAACAATAACCAAATCGAACTCCGGTATAGCAAATTCTTGCAACTGCTGCTTGTCCGAATCATTTTCTCGACGTGCTAAAATACCACCAAAAACTTTAGGGTGAAGCGTTTTTACACGACCTCCCAGTATAGAGGGATATCCCGTAATATCTTCAACGGCAGTAACTTTAACACCTAAATCTTCAATGAATTTTTGGGTTCCTCCTGTGCTGTATAACTTAACATCAAGTTTGTTTAATGTCTTGATTATTTCGTCTAATCCTTCTTTATGGAAAACCGAAATAAGTGCTGATTTAATTTTTTTTGAGCTAATCATCTATTTTATATTATTCTATTGTAAAAAATGAAGACCTTACAGACCTCTTTTCCAGCGTGAAAAATTACGGATTTTTTCTCGTTATATGACTTGTGGCACAAATAAATATGAAAAAAATATTTACAAACGCAAAAATAAGAAAATTAGTCCAGCTACCAAGGTTTTGTTTTTTTGTTTTTAGCGTTTTTATTGGGGTAATCAAAGAGAATCGTATTATTTGTTTTTTTATACCTAACATTGATGAACTATTCATAAATCGGAATGTTGTTTCCTATAAAAAAGAAATGAGAAATATTTTATTGGTAGTACTATTTGCACTCATGAATTTAAGTGCAACATTTGCACAAAACTGGCAAACAGATTTTACAACCGCTAAGGAAATAGCTAGCCAAGAAAACAAACCCATAGTGTTGGTATTTCAAGGTTCGGATTGGTGTGCTCCCTGCATTAAATTAGACCTTGAAATTTGGAGTACGGACACTTTTAAGGCATACGCCAAAGATAACTATGTAATGTTACAAGCTGATTTTCCACGAAAAAAGAAAAACGCCCTGTCGGAAACACAATCCAAAGCAAATGCTAAGTTGGCCGAAACCTACAACCAAGAAGGTATGTTTCCGTTGGTAGTTATCTTGGACAAAAAGGGAAATGTGCTTGGTAAAACAAGCTACAAAAAAACTACCCCCAAAGATTACATTGAAGAAATAAACAAATTTATTAAATAACTTGAAATTACTATTCACATTAACCATCCTGTTGCTTTCGATGGTTTGTTGGGCGCAACAACCCTACAAACATACGCTCAAATTAATGGGCAGCCGTTTTGAAATTACTATTGTAGCTGAGGATTCACTCGATGCCAATAAAAATATAGATTTGGCTATTGCGGAGATTACCCGGATAGAGAAATTAATTTCTTCGTGGGATGCAAACTCTCAAACATCACTAATTAATGAAAATGCCGGCATCAAACCAATAAAGGTTGATTCCGAACTTTTTAACTTGATAGAACGCGCCTTAGGAATTTCAAAGTTAACAGATGGTGCTTTTGATATCAGCTATGCGTCAATGGACAGTATCTGGAAATTTGACGGAAGTATGACCGAAATGCCAACCGACGAAGAAATAAACAACTCTGTAGCCAAAGTAGGCTATGAAAATATCGTGTTAGATAAACTTAACCATACTGTTTTTCTTCGTATTAAAGGGATGAAAATTGGCTTTGGTGCTATTGGAAAAGGCTATGCCGCAGACAAGGCAAAAGATTTACTCATCTCAAAAGGAGTTACCTCCGGTATCATCAATGCATCAGGAGATATGGCCGTTTGGGGCAAGCAACCCAACGGTAGTGAGTGGAAAGTTGCCATTATCAACCCACTCAACAAAAATAAGGTTTTCGCCTTATTGCCTATAACCAACGGCGCAGTGGTAACTTCGGGCAATTACGAAAAATATGTAAATTTTAAGGGCAAAAGATATACGCATATCATCGACCCACGCACGGGTTATCCTTCGAGCGGAATTATAAGCGTAACGGTATTCGCTCCCGAAGCCGAACTTGCCGATGCACTGGCCACTTCTGTATTTGTAATGGGTAAAGAGGCAGGTCTGCACCGCATCAATCAACTACCTAAAATAGAATGTATTATTATTGACGACAACGGTAATATCACCAAATCAGATAACATAAAGATTGATAAATTATGATACGAAAAGCTTTAGCATTGTGCCTTATGGCTGGCTTTTTTAGCAGCTGCGCTGTGGTAAAAGAGTATGAAAAAGTAAACATCAACGACCCCGACATGGCTCTTGCGGAAAAGAAATGCGACCGAAACCTCAGTACCATGCATTCGTACCGAGAGGCTGCTGTGGGTGCCAACGGCGGAAAAACTGGAGGTGGCTGCGGCTGTAATTAACAATGTACCTATACTCATTTGCAACTCATGAAACGAGTCATGACGGCACCCTCTCAGAAAGGGGAGTGATTGTAACGGCGAGTTCCTGATGGCAAACGAAATCAATTATAAACATATGAAAAATTTAAAATGTATTTTATCCACTATTCTCCTGCTTGCTTCGTTTACGGGTTTTGCACAACAAACCAACGACACTACCCTGATTTATAAAAAGCGAGTGCTCGAATCCACCGAAGTGGACTTTTTAACAAGTTATTATAATCAGGATGGCGATAATGCAGCTGTTAGTGGTGGTATTGGCACCGAAGAACTACAAGATATAACAGGAACATTTGTGATATCTATTCCTTTAAATGATGATGATGTTTTAACTATCGATGCCGGTGTGTCGGCCTATACATCTGCCTCATCCAGCAACATTAACCCATTTGACGATGGACGGGCAGATCCTTTCCAGGCCTCTTCGGGTGCTTCTAGCAGCGATGTATGGACAAATTTTACAGGAAGCTATAGCCATAGTTCCGACGACCGCAATACTATTTGGTCAGGGAAAATTTCTGTATCATCGGAGTTTGATTATGTTTCGGTAGGTGTTGGAGGTTCATATAGCAAGTTATTCAATGAAAAAAACACCGAAATAAGTATCCACGCCAATGTGTATCTCGATACTTGGCATGCTATTTACCCTTATGAATTACGACCATTCGCCGATGGTGGCAACGGATTGAACAATGCCTTATTTTCAAAAAACATCTCCGGCAATAGCAATTACAATCCTAGTTTCAATGAATTTAACAGTGAGGGCCGCAACTCTTATTCATTGGGCTTTGGTTTTTCTCAAATATTGCATAAAAACATACAAGGATCCTTACTATTGGATTTTGTTAAGCAACAAGGTTTATTATCCACACCATTTCAACGGGTATATTTTAAGGATGTGGAGGATTCTTTTATCGAAGACTTTCAACTCGCCGATAATGTGGAGCAATTACCCGATAGCAGGTTTAAAGTTGCTGTGGGTGGCAGATTGAACGCCTACTTAAACGAAACTTTTGTACTGCGTACTTTTTATCGTTACTATTACGATGATTGGGGAATTACTTCGCACACGGCCAGCCTTGAAGTGCCCATTAAAATAACAAGTAAGTTTACCTTATATCCTTCGTTCAGATTTTATAATCAAACGGCGGCCGATTATTTTAATCCCTACCAAGAAGCTTTATCAACGGATGAATTTTACACCTCCGACTATGACCTTTCTGAATATTCGGCAAATCAATTTGGTTTCGGCGTTTCTTACACCGACATTTTTACCAAAACTCATATCTGGAAATTTGGGCTAAAAAGCATTGATTTAAAATTTTATCAATATGACCGAAATACTACTTTTAGTTCAAATATTATTACTGCAGGGTTTAAGTTTGTGTTAGATTGAATACTTTTGCAACATGTCCATAGCTAAAGCAAAAGAGATACTCAAAAACGTTTTTGGTTACCCTAACTTTCGTCCTACGCAACAAAAGGTGATTGAAGCGGTATTGCAAAAAACAGACTGTTTGGTACTTATGCCAACAGGTGGTGGAAAATCTATTTGTTTTCAGATACCCGCCTTGGTATTGCCCGGAGTAACTATTGTGGTGTCGCCGCTGATAGCGTTAATGAAAGATCAGGTAGAGTCATTAAAACTAAATGGAGTTGAAGCGGAGTTCCTGAACAGTTCACTAAGCGAAGAACAGCAGAACGATGTTGTTAAAAGAACGATGGATGGCCAAGTGAAGCTGTTGTATGTTTCGCCCGAAAAAATGAATTCGGAAAGCTTTTACTATACCTTGCAACAATGTACTGTAAGCCTTATTGCCATTGATGAAGCACATTGTATCTCGTCGTGGGGTCATGATTTTAGACCCGATTACAAAAAATTGGGCTACCTAAAAAAGCAATTTAAGGATGTGCCCATCATGGCACTCACCGCCACTGCCGACCCACTCACACAAACCGACATTGTTGTTCAGCTAAAGCTGGATAAACCCATTATTTTTAAAGATTCATTTAGCCGACCCAATATTTTTATAGAGGTGCAGCCAGCTTATAAGCGAAAGGAAGCTATTCTTAGTTTTATTCAGCAAAGAGGCGATGAATCAGGAATTTTGTATTGCCTAAGTAAAAAGAACACCGAAGATTTATCGCGCTTTTTGAGAAATAACGGGGTGTCTTCGGGTTTTTATCATGCAGGCATGGATCCTATGATCCGTAACCGGGTTCAGAACGATTTTATAAACGACAGGATAAAGGTGGTTTGTGCCACCATTGCTTTTGGCATGGGCATAGATAAATCGAATGTTCGTTGGGTGATACATCATAACATGCCAAAAAATATGGAGGGATATTACCAAGAGATAGGCCGAAGCGGACGCGATGGTATGCCAGCCCACGCCTTGCTTTTTTATGGCGTGCAGGATTATAATGTGTTGCTGGGCTTCAATGATCAATCAGAGCGTAAGGTTATTTTAAATGCACGCCTCGACAGAATGATGCATTTTGCCCAGTCGAACCATTGCAGGCGCAAGCTACTGCTTAATTATTTTGGCGAGTGGACGCAGGACGATTGCGGTGCCTGCGATAATTGCAAGGGTCAACCTGCCTTGTTCGACGGAACCTTATTGGCACAAAAAGCCCTGTCGGCAGTTTATCGCTTGCAAGGTAAATTGCCGGGCGAATTATTGCCACAGGTACTTACAGGCAATAAAACCCCAGATGTAATAGCCGGAAAGTTTGATGCCATTAAAACCTTTGGCGTGGGAGCCGACGTGTCAATTGATGATTGGCAACGTATAGTGAACCAACTGGTAAGTTTAGGCTATTTAAAAGTAGAATATCAGTTGGGTAGCATTTTAGCGCTGACACCTTTGAGCCAGAAAGTACTTTTCGAAGGTGAGCGTGTAATGCTCCATCGCTTAGACGAAAAAATAAAAAGGGCCAAGAAACCTGCACCCAAGAAACGGGCTGCCGCCTCCACAAACTTCCGTCAAGAAACAGGCTTATTTGAGCGTTTGCGTCAACTTAGACGCACCATGGCCGTTGCGCAGGGTGTGCCCCCTTATATTTTGTTTTCGGATGCCACACTTACCGAAATGGTAGCGCACCGCCCCACTAATGAGCGCGAAATGAAAGAAATTTCGGGCGTGGGTAATACCAAATGGGAGCGTTACGGACAAGCATTCGTGAATGAAATTAAAGCTTTTGAAGGTGGATTTTGAAGCAACTTAGAAACAGATTTTGTTTATTACTCACTGACTCTGGGTATGCTGCGAATAGCCACCCCGTGAATAAATAAGTTGCTGTACAAAGGCGGGGAATTGTCGCTTGCTGCATTTTTCTATATAAGTGAAAAATATCCGCTGTAAAATTGCTTCTTTTTTGTTCATGAGGAGCTGCGAGAGGCACAGGATACAGCGGTTTTAAATCAACGACGGCTCTTCCCCTTTTCTTTTTGGAAAAGGGGAAGTACCACACAACAAGTGTGGGGATGGGGATTAATACAGTTTATTTTCAGTTGTTAGATTTTTCATCGGCAAGGTTTTACAACCGCCCCGTCTGATGCTCCGTACCTCCGCATCAGCCACCCCGCCTTTTTTAAGGCGGGGAATCCGCTGAGTGCTGCATATTTCTAAAATAACTGAAAATCCTCCGCTATAAAATGGTTTTACCTTTAATACTCACGGGGTGACTATTGGTATGCTGCAAATAGTCACCCTGTGAGTAAAATACCGTCATACCAGTGATTTCAAAACTCGTTCGGCAGATCCTGAAAAATTACCTCCCTCCTGCCAACGGACTAATAAGGGGCTTAATTATCTTTTACCTTAATGATTGGCTTTTCCATGGTGATGTCAAAGGCATAATCCTTATCGTCTGTTTGTCCGGCGGTAGAAAATTTAACTTTTTGGTTTAGGTAGCCTTCGGCAGCCACTAAAAATACATAGTCGGTATCTGGTTTTAATTTCACTTTAAAAGCACCATCGGTAGGGGTATTAATTTTCATGGTGGTTCCGTCGCTACCAATTAACCTAAGGTAGGCACCTTGTACAATTTCGTTGTTCACGTTTTTAATAGTACCGTTAAGGCTAAAATTTAGCTTGGGCAGAATAAAACTATATAAATCGTCCACCCCTTTTGAGCTTGCGCGTGATGATGAAAACATCCCTTCCTCCTGCTTGCCTTTAAACACGATTCCAAAATCGTCGGATTTACTATTGATGGGTGTTCCCATGTTGCTAACTATCCATTGCTTTTCCTCATCGGGCACAGCTTTAAAAATATCTAAGCCTCCAAAACCAATATGTGTGTCGGAGCTAAAATACAGCGTACCGTCCTCCCGCACATAAGGAAACATTTCATCGCCTTTGGTATTTATAGCTGAACCCGCATTTTCAGGGATGCCCCAAGCACCCTCTGATGTTTTTTTAGTAAGCCATATATCAAGTCCTCCGAATCCCCCATCACGATCGCTTACATAAAATAATGTTTCTCCATCAGGATGTATCGCAGGATGTGCTACCATCGAACTATCTCCAGCAATGGTTATGGGAGCCGGTTCTGCCCATTGCCCCCCACTACGCGAACATACAAACACTTCGGCAGCCATGGGTTTTTCCTTATCGTAACGGCAACGGGTAAAATACAGTATTTTACCATCGGCACTCACATTGGGTGCGCCATCATCAAAAGCATTGTTGTTAATTGGTTCTTCAAACGCTTCCGGCTCGCTCCATTCGCCTTTGCTATCAATTTTTGAATAATAAATAGCAGAAGTACCCTGACCTGTAATTTTATTTTTCTTCCTATTTTTGGCCTCTGTACGCATGGATGAAAAAATAAGGTAATCATACGATTCTCCAGCATAGGTAGGCGAAAAATCACTGTATTTACTACTTAATCGCTTTATTTTTTCAACAATATACCTATTATCTTTGGGTTCATTTTGTATCATCATACACGAAGCCAGACCCTTTTGTGCCCTCACATCAGCGGGCACCTCTTCTAAATAAGCCTCATACTCAGGTATCGCTTTATCTATTTTACCTGTTTCGCGATAACATTCGGCTAAGTAGTATTGTGCCTCACGTACCGGATAATCGTATCTAACCGCTTTTGAATATGCCGAAGCTGCCTTACTAGGCTTATTGGTTTTACGGTACGATTCGCCCATAAAATATGCGTACTCACCCTTGTTGTATTTATTTTTTTCGCCCGAGTAAGCCCGCTTAAACAATTCGGCTGCCCTTGTGTACTCGCCAATTTCAAAGGCTTTTTGTGCCGATGATGCCTTTTTGCCACCTGCGCATCCTGTAAACAGCCAAGATGCCACAAATAAGATAAATAAAATATGCTGAACCGATTGTTTCATATTACTTTTTGGTAATGAGCCATAAAAATAGCTTAAAATAGTTAGTAATGAAAACGCAAATATATCGGCTTTATTTTGCTGCTGAAGTAAAACGAAAAACAAATAATATCTTGCAACAAGCTATTAGCGGGGTTTGCTGAGCACGTAAAGTGCATGTATGATTCCGGGAATATATCCCAACAAGGTCAATAAAAAATTGATCCAAAACGTTTTACCAATCCCAAAAGCTAATCCCACTCCTACGGGCGGTATTAATATGGCAATAATAATTTCTAACAACCTCATAATGTGTATATTTAATATTTAACTTATCTATTAAAACTATAATCCCTCTAAAAATATATGGTTCGTGTGATGCAACGAATCTAAAATGGCATCCATAGCCGTAAATTACTGTTTTTTAGCCACCTCAGGTTTTGTTTTTAAGGCCACCGATAACCGATGTTCCTTTAATTCAATAAATTCGGCACCCAAGTCTTCTTGCTGCTTTTTTGTTAAAACATCTTCGGCTTCCGGAAAAAGATCTTCTTCTTCCTCAGTTAAATGATGATCAAGAATTTCCTCAAATACTTTAAATTTTACCATCCACCGTTCGTGATCCTTAGGGAAATCAGCCAAATCCAATAAAAGCAGATTTAACACAACATGCTCTTCCTGCGATTCGAGCGATTCATCTTTAATTTTCTTTTTGGCGTTTAACTTGCTTAACAACAAATCCTCTTCTAATTCGTGATGAACATCGAGGTGTTTTTTTAAATAAATAAATTTGCTGCTGTCTTTTTTAATTTCTGCTACTAAGTCGCGCATTTCTTGGTGGTGTTGTACCAATGCTTTGGTTATAGTTGTTGTTTTCATGGTATTATTTATTTAAGGTTTATATATACTTTGAAAAGCATGATTTGTTGATAACCCCCTACTAAGGTTTACACCAATAAATAAGGTTTATATTGAATGCCAGAAATATTATTTAAGCATCCAATGAGAACTCTAGGAAAAGGAATTCACCCCCTCCCTTCCTGTGATCACAACCTTTAGTAGTTTTAATAGCCCCGTGAATGGCACGGGGCTATTAAGTCAGAAATTATAACGGCCTGCGTGGATAACGACTTGAATACGAATCGTAGCCATAATGCGAATATACCGAATCGATAAAGGTATAATCAGGATTTCTTGGCCACTGGTCGGAATCGAAGCCGGGTGCATTCTCTAATTTCTCTTTGGTGATATCCAACAAGGCATACTCTTCCCCGCCAACGTTCATAAATTTGAGCGCTTCAACGGGTATGGCAAATAATTTTTCGCCCAAACCCAAAAATCCGCCAAACGACAGAACAGCATAGGCTACGCTTCCGTTGCCCCAATCAATCATTAAATCCTTAATTTTACCCACATTTTTATCGGAATGATTTCTCACTGTGGTGCCCAGAATGGACGAACTTGACAATACTGAAGGTGTCATAACTATATTATTAAGATTAATATTACTTTAACGCCTTAACGAAGTCAAATCAAGTGCCAAATGACAGAAGTGGGTGCTAGCTCAAAAAATACGCCTTGGGTTGTATATTCTGATTCCCAATTGTAGAAAAAAATAAGCGTTCGGAGTTGTATTGTTACAGGTACAATTCCATTGGAAACAGAAAAACCTGCTTGGCAGATTTTTTATCATCTACCAAACAGGTTAATCGTAAAATATTATGTAAGAGCAAATCAATAGGATGAATATCCCTATTAAATAAGCTTATCTCTCTTCTAAGGGCACGTAGTCTGCGCTATCAATTACGCATCTGTACGCTGGACGTATTATACGACGGCTCGAAAAAGTAACTTCTTCGATGCGGTGTGCAGCCCACCCGGCTATGCGGGCAACCGCAAAAATTGGGGTGTATATTTCTTTAGGTATTTTGATACAGTCATATACAAATCCTGAATAAAAATCGACATTGGCACAAATCACCTTGGCATGTGCTCCTTTAAAACGATAAAATACTTCAGGAGCCAGTTCTTCGATTAAAGCATACAAATTATACTCATCCATCCTATCCTTTTCTGCGGCCAAATCGCGCGCTTTCTCTTTTAATATTACGGCCCTTGGATCGGAAAGGGTGTAAATGGCATGACCAATACCGTAAATTTTTCCGGCACCATCAAAGGCTTCTTTATTTAAAAGCTTCAACAAATAATCCGACACTTCTTTTTTATCTGTCCAAACCTTCACATTTTCTTTGATATTTTGCATCATGTCCATTACCTTCAGGTTTGCACCTCCATGCAGTCGGCCTTTTAAGGAACCCAACGCAGCGGCTATAGCCGAATAGGTATCGGTTTGTGCAGAGCTAACCACTCTAGTTGTAAAACTTGAGTTATTACCACCACCGTGCTCGGCGTGTATTACAAGGCATAAATCCAACAAATCAGCCTCGAGCTTTGTATAATCACGGCCTTTGAGCATGTACAGGAAATTTTCGGCCAAGCTCAAATGCTTCTGCGGATGGCGAATAATCAAGGACTTATGCTGGTACGAGTGACGCATACCATAATAGGCATAGGCTACAATAACTGGGAATTTGGCTATCAGACTAATGGCTTGCTTCATCAGGTTTACCTCGCTGTAATCCTCGGCATCATCATCGGCGGCATACAGGCCAAGCACCGATCGTGCAAGCATATTCATCACATCGCGGCCTCTGAGCGATAATATCATACTTTTTGAGAAAAAGGATGGCAATTGGCTTTTTCGAGCCAGATACTCTGTAAATTCGGTGAGTTCGGTTTGGTTAGGCAAGTTACCAGTTAGCAATAGGTAAGCAGTTTCTTCAAAACCATGCCGCCCGGTTGAAAGAAAGCCTTGTGTAAGATCCTTTAACTCAACACCACGGTAATAAAGCTCACCTTCACGTGGTACTAGTAAACCATCTTTTTTATCGTACCCAACTACGTTACCTATATGGGTAAGGCCAACCAATACACCCGAAAAATCTTCGTTTCGCAATCCGCGTTTAACGCCCATCTGCGTAAACAGATCCTTTTCTATTTCGCATGATTGCACGGCCATCTTAGCCAAGTTTTCCAGTAATGCCATTTTTCTTTTTATTATTTACTTAACAATTCAATTGCATGGTTAACAGCCTTAAAGTTGAAAGAATCAACCAGCGTTTCCATTTTTAGTTTTATTTGTGGGTTGCACAAGTTTCCAATGGTACCCTCGTGTGTATGCGCTACCCTAAGTTCCGGTTTAAAAGTACCTTCCTCAATAGCTGCACCAACTTGTTTATAGGCGTCTCTAAAAGGTACCCCTTGCAACACCAACTTATTAACCTCCTCAACACTAAAAGCATATTTATACATCTCGTTGTTGAGTATATCTTTTTTAATACTGATATTATTAACAGCAAAAGTAGCCAGATCTAAACAGCTTATCATCTCATCAAAGGCCGGAAGAAAGGTTTCTTTTATCAATTGCAAATCCCTAAAATAACCCGACGGAAGATTAGTTGTAATCATCCCGATGCTTTGTGGCAGCGATTGTAACTGGTTGCACTTGGCTCGTATCAGCTCAAAAACATCGGGATTTTTTTTATGAGGCATGATACTCGAACCTGTTGTTAATTCGCCGGGCAAAGTCAAAAAGCTAAAATTCTGACTCATATACAAACAAGCGTCGGTAGCAAATTTACCCACCGTATAGGCCACCGAGCTCAAGGCCATAGCAACATTCTTTTCTGTTTTTCCACGTCCCATTTGGGCATAAACTACATTGTAGTTCATGTTATCGAATCCAAGCAAATCAGTAGTCATCTGCCTGTTTAAAGGAAAGCTACTGCCATAGCCTGCTGCCGCACCCAAAGGGTTTTGATTACTTATTTTCCATGCCGCTTTCAGCATGTACATGTCATCGGTAAGGCTTTCGGCGTAGGCACCAAACCACAATCCAAAAGATGAAGGCATGGCCACTTGCAAATGTGTATATCCAGGAATGAGCGCATCTTTATAGTTTTCGCTTTGTGTTTGTAGGGCTTCAAAAAACTCATTCACAGCCTCTACTACCTGTTCAATTTTACTCCGGATAAATAATTTCAAATCTAACAGAACCTGATCGTTACGCGAGCGTCCGCTGTGTACTTTTTTACCTATATCACCCAAACGGTCTGTGAGCATCATCTCAACCTGAGAGTGCACATCCTCTACCCCGTCTTCAATTTTGAAATTACCGTCTACCGTGTCGGAATAAATATTTTTTAATTCAGTAATTAGCTGCTGCAACTCCTCTTTTTGTAATAAACCAACACTTTCCAACATGGTAATGTGAGCCATGGTACCCAGCACATCAAAGGGAGCCAGATACAAATCCATTTCCCGATCCTTACCCACTGTAAAGCTTTCTACTTTATCGTTTACTTTTATTCCTTTATCCCAAAGTTTCATTTCATTCTAATTAAAACGCAACGATTACTATAACAATATGTTGGTTTATGTGGATGATTAATTGCAAATACGGCACTGAAGGCAATTGCGAATTCCTAACTTTACTACCGAAAATTATTATGGAATCAGCAAAAATATATTAATTAACTTACAAATTCAAGCTAAGCCAATGATTTTATGACATTAGTCAGAGTTTTAAATCCGTCAAAAGTTCATAATAAATTTTAACCCCTTCTGTTATCTCACTCAACTTGATATATTCATCTGCCGTATGCGAACGACCGGAGTGTCCAGGCCCCATCTTTAAGGTGGTAAAGTTCATTAAAGCCTGATCGGATGTAGTTGGGGAACCATAATAGGAACGCCCCAACTGCAAACCTTTTTGCACCACAGGATGCTCCAAAGCAATGGCAGAACTGTTTAAGCGGGTGCTGCGGGGTATAACCCGGCACTTTACATGACTTTGAATAATATCAACCACTTGCTGATTACGGTACTTTTCGTTCACCCGCACATCCACCACAAATTTACAGGTATCGGGTACCACGTTGTGCTGGCTGCCTGCTTCTACCTGAGTTACCGTCATCTTAACGGGGCCAAACAATTCGGATACTTCAGAAAACTGATAATTCCTGAACCATTCTATATCGTGCAAGGCCTCGTAAATTGCATTTACCCCCTCATTACGGGCAGCATGACCTGCCTTGCCTTTTGCTTCGCAATCCAACACCAACAGACCTTTTTCACCAACAGCCATTTGCATGTCGGTAGGTTCGCCTACAATACCTAAATCTATGGCCCCAAGCTCTTCTAATATAATAGCAACACCGTTGGTTCCGGATATTTCTTCCTCGGCTGTAGCAGCATAAACGAGGTTGTAGGGCTGTTCTTCCTCTGCCAACAATAAAAACGTTGCCAGCAGCGAAACCAGAGGGCCGCCGGCATCATTACTCCCCAGTCCATATAAAAAATCTCCTTCGATGGTGGTTGTATAAGGCGGGTAAGTCCATTTTGACGAAGGCTTTACCGTATCAATGTGCGAGTTGAGCAAAATGGTGGGTTTATTGCTGTGCTTTGCTCGTGCCCAAACCCATACGTTGTTGCCTTTTCTATTCACATCGAGGCCTTTCTTTTTCAAAAACTCTTCCATCAAATCGGCAGCCTTATCTTCGTTTCGACTCAAGGATTCAATGGAAATAAGTTGTTTTAAAAGTTCGATAGCTTGGGCGGTGTATATTTCGATTTTATTCATGGGCTATTATTTTATTTGGCTCGAGTTACTGAAATATTATTTACACATATTCAATCTAACGTCTATTTCTCACAATAATAGCAGGTTATAAAAAACAAGTAAAAAGTAGTTTTTTATACTTTACAATATTCCATTCACCAGGAGTTCGGGCCGACGCAAACCTTCCGTGCATATCTAATAAACTTTGTGCTGCGCCGGATTATTATGATGTTTTACACCCCGGGTTTCACCCGGGATTATTCATGTTTTACCCCTCCGGGGTAGATTTACAATACGACCTTTTCCGTCTGTCTTGTTGGTAAAGATAAGCTCCCTTTTATTGGGCAGCATATAATTCGCAGGCTTTGCTTGATATTAAAATCTTGTTACTTGATACTTTTTTTTTAAAACCCTACCAAATCAAATCGGTTCCTGCCTCACCATCTGATTTTAACCCTTCGGTATTGGTGATAATTACTTTAGCTACACCACTTTTGAGGGCATTAAAACCATTGTCCAATTTCGGTATCATTCCTTCGGCAATTACCCCGCTTTGTTGGTATTGTTTAAAAAGCGAATGGCTCAACTTTTGGATAACTGCATCGTCATTTTCCGGATCGCTTAAAACACCTTTTTTCTCGAAACAGTAAACCAGATTAACTTGATAGTGCTTTGCAAAAGCCACTGCTAAGGCCGAAGCCATGGTATCAGCATTGGTATTGAGCATATTGCCTAAGCCGTCGTGCGTTAAGGGTGCAACTACAGGTACTACATTTTTGTTAAGAAGCTCCATCAACTCTCCCACCTGAACCGATTCCACATCGCCAACATAACCGTAGTCGATATTTTTTACGGGTCGCTTTATGGCCTTTATCAAATTTAGATCGGCACCGGTAAGCCCAATGGCATTAGCTCCCTTAGCTTGCAATGAAGCTACAATGTTTTTATTGACCAATCCCGCATACACCATAGTTACTACCTTTAGTGTTTCCATATCCGTAATCCTGCGGCCTTCCACCATTTTTGTTTCAATGCCCAGTTGTTCGGCCACTTTGGTTGCAGAACGCCCGCCACCGTGTACCAGTATTTTTAATCCCGGTAAAGCCACAAAATCGGCAAGCAATTGCTGCAAGGATTCTGGTGTTTCTACTACTTTGCCCCCTACTTTTACTATGGTTAGTTGTTGCATGATGTTTTTAATGATAATATTGAATAATATCTAAACCACCCCATCTGATGTTCCGTACCTCCACATCATCCACCCCTCCTTGAAAAAGGAGGGGAATTGATTTGCATGAGTTGGTGATTTCCCTTATTCTACAAACTCTCTAACATTCGTTTAATTACCGTTTGTGCCGACACCACACGATTAGCAGCCTGTGCAACTACTATCGAATTTTTGCTTTCGATAACCCCGTCGGTGACTATCATGTTGCGGCGAACCGGCAAACAGTGCATAAATTTGGCATTGTTGGTCAAAGCCATTTTTTCCTCATCCACGGTCCAATCCCTGTCCTGGCATAGTACCTGACCATAATCCTTAAATGACGACCAGTTTTTGGCGTAGATAAAATCGGCATCTTTAAAAGCCTTACGCTGATCGTATTCAACGGTGGCTCCTTGAGCAAATTCATCAGCCAGCTCATAACCTTTAGGATGGGTGATTACAAACTCAACGTCGGCTTTTTTCATCCATTCGGTAAAAGAATTGGCTACTGCCTGGGGCAATGCCCGCGGATGGGGTGCCCAGGTAAGCACCACTTTTGGACGCTCCTTCTGTTTATACTCCGCAATGGTTATCAGGTCGGCAAATGATTGCAAAGGATGACGCGTAGCCGATTCCAGACTGATAACGGGAACACCTGAATATTGAATAAATTGATTGATTACTTTTTCGCTGTAATCGTCGTCCTTACTTTCGAAGGTAGCAAAAGAGCGCACACCAATGATATCGCAATACTGACCTATCACCGGCACAGCTTCTTTAATGTGCTCAGGCTTATCACCATCCATCACCACACCCATTTCGCTCTCCAGCTTCCAGCCATCTTTATTAATATCAAGCACCATCACATTCATCCCCATGTTCATGGCAGCTTTTTGCGTACTCAAGCGGGTTCGCAGGCTAGAATTGAAAAACACCAGAATAATGGTCTTATTTTTTCCTAATTCCTGAAATGCATAGGGATTCTTTTTTACTTCAAACGCTTCACTTAGCGCTTGTTTTAAATCCCCTATGTCGTCAACTTTTAAATATCGTTTCATTGTAATTTTAGTATCAAGTAATGAGTATCAAGATAAAAAGGACAAAGGACACTGCTCCAATGGATCCTTTTTTTAACGTTTTCTGAATTTGGCTCTTATAAATTAATTTTGAATGTTTAATTGACTAACAATTCTTGATTCCATTGTAGTATATTTATAAATCATGATACCTGAAACAATCATAGTAGTTACAAAATAGGACAATCCAACAAAAAGTAATCTCTTTGCATCAGTATTGAAAGTTGGAAACTCATTAAACTCATACATTAGTGCAAATAACATATAGAAACTTGTCAGGATTAATAAACTAGGGATAATAATTCCAACAATCCTATTTTTAAAAATAATTTGAAGTACTAATCCTATTATTAGTCCAATAGCAATAGGATTGACTACCATTCCAGCTGAACCCCAATAAAAAATAACAGCAATAATCAAAATGTACTCGGGCAATTGAAATACTATTCTCTTAATATTTTTCATTACATAATAGATTTAAAGTATAAGTACTATTTTTGAAAAACGCAATTAAGTATTTATTAGTATGATAATAAGTCACATGTTGCCAAATACATTTTTTAAAACAAGAGATTTATCGTGCTTTTTATAACCCTTAACATTATGTCGGGCGTATATTTCCATTACCACGCACCAGCCATTTATAGCTCGTTAATTCGCGCAATGCCATGGGACCCCGGGCATGGAGTTTTTGTGTGCTGATACCTATTTCGGCACCCAATCCAAATTGCGCTCCGTCGGTAAAGGCAGTAGAGGCATTCGCATACACTGCCGCTGCATCCACCTCTTTCAAAAAACGGGTTATTACTTCTGGATCTTCAGCAATAATGGCCTCACTATGTTTTGAGCTGTAGGTATAAATATGATTGAGTGCCTCATCCAAATTATCCACTGCTTTGATACTCATTTTCATCGACAGGAATTCTGTTCCGTACGAATCTTCGTTTATCATTTTCAACAGCTCCTTGGGATAATTTCCTTGCAGGCTTGCAAAAGCTCTTTCATCAGCAAAAATCTCCACCTCGAACCTCTTCATACCTTCCACTATTTCAGGTAGATTGGTAAGCTGACTTTTATGCAACACCAAGCAATCCAACGCATTACAAACACTACACCTTCTGGTTTTGGCATTTACCACAATCGCACTAGCCTTTTTTACATCTGCCGAAGCATCCACGTAAGTATGAACAATGCCTGCACCGGTTTCGATAACGGGAATATTGGCATTCTGCCGCACCGAATCGATAAGAGCCTGAGAACCACGAGGAATGAGAATATCCACATAACCCACCGCATTCATCAGTTCGGTGGCTGCAGATCTGTCGGGCGGTAACAACTGCAAAAGGTCAGGATTTAAACCTTCATCTTTTAAGGCTTGATGTATGATGTTGGCAATGGCTTTATTTGAATATTGTGCATCGCTCCCACCTTTGAGTACACATGCATTACCGCTTTGCATGCAAAGGGCAAATACATCAAAAGTAACATTCGGTCGTGCTTCGTATATTACACCCACCACACCTAATGGAACACGGATTTTCTGCAAGGCCATGCCATTATCCAATACTTTCTCCTCTAATATCTCACCTATTGGAAACGGCAAACGAGCTACATTTCGAATATCAGCTGTGATACCACGGATACGTTCATCGGTGAGTTTAAGCCGATCGTATTTGGGATCGTTTTTATCCATTGCATCTAAATCCTTTTGGTTGGCAGCCAAAAGCTGCGGAACATTTTCCTCAGCCCTATCAGCCAGTCTGTTTAAGAGCGCCGCAATATCGGATTTCTTAATTTTTGACAAACCGCGCGCTGCTTCCTTTACTTTTTCGAATTGATGTAGGCACTTCATATAATAAAATATTTACGTTACATGTAGGCGATACTATGACTACATATTTTAATTGAGCTAAATATCAGTAAATAAATACAAATAATCATAATGTATGAGCGGTTGATATTTTTTGTCGCTTAAATGCTCATTGGCTTTTGATCGGTCGTATTTGGCTTTTCCGATGCCAATTACTTTTCCGTTTTCGGATATTACTTTTAACAAATCCCCTTTTTTAAAGTCTCCATTCATTTTTACAATGCCGGCCAAAAGCAAGCTGGTAGCCTTTGACGAATGTAAAGCCTCATAAGCGCCTTTGTTGATATGCACCTCGGCACTGGCAAAAGATTCAGAATAGGCCATCCATTTTTTAACCGCTGGATTTTTTTCTCCGGGTATAAAACGGGTGTGTTCAACCGAATCGGGATTTTTGTTTAAATCAACCAAAATATTTTTCTCCGTGCCATTGGCAATATGAACCGAAGTTCCGGTAGCAGCTGTTTTTTGTGCAATGCGGCATTTGGTGAGCATGCCTCCCCTTCCAAAATCGGATTTGGTAGCAGAAATATATTTTGACAAGTCGGTATTGGAACTGCCCAGGGTTCGGATTACCTCCGTTCCCTCCTCTTTGGGGTCGCCATTGTATATACCCTTTACATTGCTCAAGATAAACAAAGCCTCACTACTCATCATGGTTGCCAACAGTCCGGCCAACTCATCGTTATCGGTAAACATCAAAGCAGTAACCGATACGGCATCGTTTTCGTTAATGATTGGCACAATTCCGTTATCCCACAAGGCAGAAAGGCAGTTTTTCATATTCAGGTAATGCTCACGCGACCTAAAATCCTGCTTTGTTACCAATACTTGTCCGCATAAAATACCATGACCTTGGAAAAGGTCTGAATAGGTATTTATCAATTTCACCTGCCCCACAGACGAAAGTAACTGTCGCGATGAAACGGTATCCGTTTTTTTGCTTAAACGAACCATGGATCTTCCGGCAGCAACTGCGCCAGATGTCACCAAGATTACCTTCTTATTCTTAGCATGTAGCTCGGCTATTTGATCCACCAAATGAGCAACCCTTTCTAAATGAAGCGTTCCGTCATTTTGGGTAAGCACATTAGAACCAATTTTTATGATGATGGATTTAAACATTTTTAGATTAAGGGATTATTGGATTAAAGGATTAAGGGATTAAAGAATTAATTGAATATTGGCAATTAGTTATTAGCTTTTAGTTGTTAACTGCTTACTGTTAACTGATGATTGTTAGCTACTTTCCGTTTTCAATTTTTTGGTATGAAGTGATGAGGCCTTTAATTAGCGCGGAGCTGAAACCTTGATGTTCCATTTCGTTAAGGCCGGAAATAGTTATACCACGTGGAGTAGTTACCTTGTCTATTTCTTCTTCGGGATGGGTGCCTGATTTTATCAATAATTCGGCTGCTCCTTTTACAGTTTGTGCAGCAATTTTTAATGCCAAATCAGAGCCAAAACCAATTTCTACCCCCCCTTGCGTAGCTGCACGGATAAATCGTAGCGCATAGGCAATGCCACAAGCCGCCAGCACCGTAGCCGAGGCCATAAGCTCTTCGGGGATAATAAGTGCCTGACCAAGTTGCTCAAAAAGCAGCAATACAGTTTTTTCCTCTTCCTCATTGGCCTGATGAGCCGAAATACAAGTCATGGACTCGCCAATGGCAATGGCCGTATTGGGCATAGCCCTAAAAACGGGCAATGTTTTGCCAAAATAACTTTGTATGGTAGCAGAATCGACACCTGTTGCTAAAGAAATAATGATAGTTCTTGCTTTAACAACAGGACTTATCTCTTCTACAATTTGTTTTAACTGATAAGGTTTTACGGCAATAAAAATGATATCGGCATCAGCAGCAGCGTACATATTATCGGACGTTGTATTAATGCCCAAATCTTTAATAGCTTGGATAAGTTGCACCCTGCGACGCGTAACGGTAAGGTTTGATGCGGATATTATCTTAGAGTTTAAAATTCCTTTTGCAATGGCTTGTCCCAAGTTTCCGCCACCAACGATGGCAATTTTTTTGTTTTTCATCATCTTACTAAATTCGTTATTCCAGAGCTGCAAAAGAACAACGAATTAAACGCCATTCGATGCATCAATACTCTACACCATTAATACTAACTTTCACATGACCCCAATTTTCGCCCGATTTAATACGGTACAACTGCATTTCGCTAATGCCAAACTGTCTGGCAATAATTTTAAGGCGCGATTTGCGTTTGGGATCAAATATTTTATGTTTTATGCGCATAACCTCTGTTGACGACAGTTTATGGCCTTGCAGCATTTTTCGTCCTTTTTGTTTTTCCCTGGCCTCCAAAACCATGGGATTGTGTTGCTGATGATCGAACACCTCGTCTTTGGCGCTCCATTTTAAATTATCAACGTAATTGTTGTTCTTATTAAAATCTAAATGAATAACAAAATTGGCATCATCTCTTTGCTTAGGTTTAAAATACTCCGCAACGAGTTTATGAATATAGAAAGTTTTTGATTTACCAAAAGGACGTACTGGAAAAGTTGGGTATCCTCGTAGTACACCTCCTTTAATTAATTGACCCTTTGCAAGAACATCAGTATAACTAATAATTCTTCCATAATTGGAGATGGCATACTTCTTTTTAAGTGCTCCTTCTTCGAAATCAATATTTCTCCATTCTTCGTTCCAAAAAAATCTAATCATGGCCTGTGTTTTTGATTGTAAAAATTACAATTGTATCAGGCCTATGCTTATATCGATTCCGCTATTTTATTCAGAAAAAAATCAGCTTGATTTATACTGAGGTTTAGCGGGGGTAAAATTCGAATGATACTAGAACCTGATACACCGGTAAAGATTTTATCTTCAAACAGAAGTTTTTTTCTTAACCCGCTAATATCCTTACCAAAATCCAAGCCAATCATTAAACCCAAACCGCGAACCTGACATTCAGGTAGTATTTGTTTTGCTTTTCGGATGATATAATTGCCCACCGTTGCCGCATTTTCGATCAGGTGTTCCTTTTCCAACACTTCTAAAACGGCCAAAGCAGCAGCACATGCCAAATAATTCCCTCCAAAGGTGGTACCTAACTTGCCAAACCAAGGCTCAAACTCATTGGAAATAAGTACCCCACCAATGGGGAATCCGTTGCCCATCCCTTTTGCCATAGTAACCAAATGAGGCTTTACCTTACTGTGCTGAAAGGCAAAGAATTTTCCTGAACGGCCATAACCGGATTGAATTTCATCCAAAATCAATGCTGCCCCATACTTATCGCAAAGCACCCGTAGCTCCTCCAAAAACGAAGCATCGGGCACAATGATACCACCAATACCTTGAATCCCTTCAATAATTACAGCACAAACATCTTTATGTTTCAGTTCATTTTCAACTGCTTCGAGGTCGTTAAGCTCAAGGATTACCACTTGATGATTGCTATTGATTGGAGCAATTATTTTTGGATTGTCGGTAATGGCCACTGCTGCCGAGGTACGACCGTGAAAACCCTTTTTAAAGGCTATCACTTTCTTTTTACCGGTGGAAAAAGATGCCAGCTTTAGCGCGTTTTCGTTTGCTTCGGCACCCGAGTTGCACAAAAAAAGACTATAATCGTCCAAACCGGATAACTCACCAAGTTTTTGTGCTAAATCTTTTTGCAATTGGTTTTGCACCGAATTGGAATAAAAGCCAATGTCGCGCAACTGCTGGGTAATGCATTCTACATAATGAGAATGCGTATGCCCAATACTTATCACAGCATGGCCTCCATATAAATCGAGGTATTTATTCCCCTCTTTATCCCAAACATAACATCCTTTCGCCTTTACCGGCTCAATGTTAAAAAGAGGATATACATCAAATAGTTTCATGTGTTTATAATTGATTTTTTTGCCACATAGCCTGCCTCGAACTTGATTCGGGGGAACTCGCCATTACAATCTTTTCCCTTTGCGAGAAGTTACTCTCATAGCCTGCCCCGACCCTTTGGGGGCTCGTTTCATATTATCAAAGTTAGACAAAAGACTGATAGATAATAGATTATTAAACGTCCAAATTAAAAGGCCACTGATTTTAGCCTAAGCCCTGCCTTTTGATCCAACCCAAACATCAAATTCATATTTTCTACGGCTTGTCCTGAAGCACCTTTAACCAGGTTATCAATCATGCTAACTATCAAAAGTTTATCCTCGTGCTTTTCGATATACAAAATGGCTTTGTTGGTATTTACCACCTGCTTAAGGTGGGGATTCACATCTGAAACCGTTACAAAGGGATGCTTTTGATAATACTTTTTATACAACTCAATAGCTTCCTCCTCACTTAGTTCGCAATGGGTATAGGCAGTGGCCATAATTCCACGAGCAAAATTACCGCGCACCGGTATAAAATTTACTGGCTGGTCAAAACCCTTTTGCAACTGCTTAAGCGATTGTTTTATCTCGCCCAAATGTTGATGCGAAAAGGCTTTATAAACCGAAACGTTGTTGTTGCGCCAGCTAAAGTGCGAAGTGGAGGTGGGTTGTTGCCCGGCACCGGTACTTCCGGTTACTGCGTTTACATGTACCTCGTTCAGTTTTCCCACAGCAGCCAGTGGCAACAAGGCCAACTGAATAGCAGTAGCAAAGCAACCTGGGTTGGCAATTTTATTGGCTGTTCTAATGGCTTCCTTGTTTAGCTCAGGAAGTCCATAAACAAAATCATTTCCCTCCACATTTAAACGGTAATCGTGGCTAAGGTCAATTATTTTGATGTGTGCGGGTATAGCGTTGGCGTTTAAAAACTCTTTCGACTTACCATGTCCCATGCACAAAAATATCACATCAACAACGTCCGTGTTCAGGTTGGCCGAAAAGGTTAAATCGGTATCACCCAACAAATCGGTATGCACCGATGCAATTGTATTACCCGCATTACTGCTGCTTTGCACGCACGATATTTCTACATCGGGATGTGTGAGTAAAATGCGTAATAACTCCCCCGCAGTATAACCTGCACCTCCTACTATTCCTACTTTGATCATTTTTATTTAGATAATAGATATTAGATAAAAAGATAATAGACGATTAATAAAAACCAATAGATGTTAGTAAAACAACCGTTTAAAGACTCAACTCAATTCTTTTTAAAACCGTAAATTGAAGATAGTCTAATTCTTTTTCTGAAAAACTGGATAATTTTAAAAGTTTTGTCCGGTGATTTTCAAGCTCATCTAAAACATATGCCGGTGAATAAAAGTCGAACACACCAAAAGAATTAAGCAAAAGGTCACTAATTATCCCATTCGGGCTTAAAAGTCCGCTAAAAATTATATTTGTATCTACAATAATTTTCACTTCACAAATCGACTTTTGTTTTTACTCCACCAAGTCTCCTTGGATTCGTTTGCAAGTTCGTCGATTTGTTTTTGAGATGCAGTGCTCTTTGAAGCTATTTCGCGAAACTTTAGATAGTCCAAAACTCGTTGAAGTCCAACCAAATCCGTTCCCGAAGATAGACGGATTAAAATTTCTTTATTTGTTCTTTCAATTTGCATACTTAAATGTAATTAAATTTCACATCCGCTCCTAAATTATTACAAATACTATAACACTTATTAAACCTTACCTTACAAATCTACTCTATATCCAACTGTCCTTCGTGAACTTTATTAAAAATTTTGAGCTGGTTGCCCAAAATGGCTGTAAAACCTTTAACGTCGTCGCCACTCCAGCCTTTGTTTACCTCGCCATAGTCGCCAAAACCAGAATTCATTAGGTCGTTATCCGATTCAATGCCCACCGTTTCAAAGCGGTATGGATAAAGTTTAAGGATAACTTTGCCCGTAACATTCTGCTGGGAGTTGTCGAGGAACTTTTCGATATCCCTCATCACGGGCTCTACGTATTGCGCTTCGTGCAACAGCATACCGTACCAGTTGCTCAATTGCTCCTTCCAGTACATTTGCCACTTGGTAAGGGTATGTTTTTCGAGCAGGTGATGGGCTTTGATGATGAGCATGGGTGCAGCAGCCTCAAAGCCTACCCTTCCTTTAATACCTATGATGGTATCGCCAACATGGGTATCACGACCGATGGCATAAGCAGCACCGATGGCCTCTATCTTTCGGATGGCATCAATGGGCGTGGCAAAGGTTTCGCCATTTACCGAAGCAATCTCACCTTTGTTAAAAGCAATGGCTAGTTCTGTTGGCTCTTGGTTCTTCAACTGACTAGGATAGGCCGCTTCGGGTAAGGATTTGTTAGATGAAAGCGTCTCTTTACCGCCAACACTGGTACCCCAAAGTCCTTTGTTGATGGAATATTCCATCTTTTTCCAGTCCTTTTCTACGCCGTGTTTAATCAGGTATTCAATTTCTTCCTGGCGTGATAAAGTTAAATCACGTATAGGTGTGATTATTTCAATTTCGGGAGCAATGATTTGAAAAGTAAGGTCGAAACGCACTTGGTCGTTACCAGCACCCGTACTTCCGTGTGCAATGTATTTTGCACCTATTTTACGCGCATAATCTACAATGGCATAGGCCTGAAAAATCCGCTCAGAACTTACCGATAATGGATAAGTATTGTTTTTTAAGATGTTACCATAAATCATATAACGGATACAATTGCGGTAGTACACATCGGTTACATCCAGCGTAACATGCTTTGTTACACCCAATTTGTACGCGCCTTCTTCAATGGTTGTTAACTCCTCATTTCCAAATCCTCCTGTGTTGGCAATAGCCGAATAAACATCCAAATTTTTTTCGTGCTTTAAATATTTAACACAAAACGATGTGTCTAAACCACCGCTAAAAGCTAATACTACTTTTTCCATTTCCATGTTATAATGATATTTTATTTTGCGAGTTGGTAATCTTTCTCGCTTTTACATTTGTATTTTTTATAATCGTGA
Source organism: Saccharicrinis sp. (assembly GCA_024635585.1). Classification (GTDB taxonomy): domain Bacteria; phylum Bacteroidota; class Bacteroidia; order Bacteroidales; family Marinilabiliaceae; genus Saccharicrinis. The sequence continues at coordinate 46,436 of JAGXIP010000108.1, forward strand.
CCCTAACTATTTTTAAAAATCAGAAAAATTTAAAATTCAGCTTTTTAAAGTAGGATGACTTGCCATTCTCACTTTCTTGTTTGGCTTCATTTTTCTGGTTGCTATCCTTTTTTTTATTTCCGTTAAGAAATACGGATTGTTTAAATCTCAACCATCTTTTATACACACTCAAACTCTTGGGCTCTTCTTCATCTTTCTTTTTTACCCGCAGCGGATCGTACAACATACCTGTACAAAGACAATGTTTGCGGTTGGTGCGGGTAAGAATATCATAATTCACGCAGCTCTGACAGCCTTTCCAAAACATCTCGTCATCGGTGAGTTCCGAAAAAGTAACAGGTACGTATCCCAGCTCCGAATTTATTTTCATCACGGCCAAACCTGTAGTTAAGCCGAACAATTTAGATTCAGGGTATCTTTTTCGCGATAATTCAAAAGCCTTTGTTTTAATGGCCTTGGCCAGTCCCTGCCCCCTAAAAGTTTCTACTACAATTAAACCCGAGTTGGCCACAAACTTATCGTGTCCCCAGGTTTCTATGTAACAAAAACCCGCAAAAATATCACCTTGCAAAGCTATAATGGCCTTGCCTTCGTTTATCTTTTGGATTATATAGCCTGGGCTGCGCTTGGCAATACCTGTACCCCTTACCCTTGCAGCGTCTGCAATGGTTTCAAGTATCTCATCCACATATTTTAAATGGGATTCTCTTGCTACATCAATATAAAAATTGTCCTTCATTTACTTTAATACTCCTTTATCAACTATTAGACTTTACTTTTAAGCCCTGGAATAAACACTGATAACGTTTCAAATATATGTCCTCTCGAAACTCCTTCTCTGATAATCAACAAAATAGTGTCGTCGCCAGCAATGGTACCTAAAATTTCATACGGGTCGTGGCTATCAATAACTGAGGCTACCCCGTTGGCAAAACCAGGTCGGGTTTTGATAACCACCAAATTACCGCTATAATTAATAGACTCAACGCTTCCAACCGGAAAATTATCAGGCACTTCGCTTACAGGCTTTAATGTTCCCGAAGGTAGTTCGTAAACATAGCCCTTGTCGGGATGCGGTATCTTACCCACTTTCAAAAATTTCAAATCGCGCGATAGCGTGGCTTGGGTAGTTGTAAACCCCAGCTTTTCCATAAGATGCAACAGCTCTTCCTGTGAGCTTACCTTTTGCGTACTTATTAAATTTTTTATTGCCGTTAAACGCTGCGCCTTGCCTTTCATTGTATATTTATTCAAATGCATTGCAAAAATATACAGATTTTAAAAATATTCAAAGACTTTTGCAAAAAATTTCTATTTTTGCACCCGAATACCATTATATCCATTTTATAATAGCCAATTACAGATGAACAAAGACATTAAAAAAGTAGTAGTACTAGGTTCGGGTGCGCTAAAAATCGGCGAAGCAGGAGAGTTTGACTATTCAGGTTCTCAAGCCCTTATAGCATTAAAAGAAGAGGGTATAGAAACGATTTTGGTGAACCCTAACATTGCCACTGTTCAAACATCGGATAAACTTGCCGATAAAATTTATTTTTTACCCGTTACTCCTTTTTTTGTGGAAGAGGTAATTAAAAAAGAAAAACCACAAGGTATTTTATTGGCTTTTGGAGGACAAACAGCATTAAACTGTGGCACCAAGCTTTATTTATCGGGTGTATTGGAAAAATACAATATTCAAGTACTGGGAACTCCCGTTCAATCCATTATCAATACCGAGGATCGCGAAATTTTTGCTAACAAGCTAAAGGAGATCGATGTAAAAACACCGATTAGCTTGGCTGTGACTTCGGTTCAAGCCGCCCTGGATGCATCGGACACGATAGGTTTCCCAATCATTGTTAGAGCTGCGTACACGCTTGGTGGCATGGGAAGTGGTTTTTGTAGTAATAAAGAGGAACTGAAAGAACGGGCCGAAAATGCCTTTTCGTATTCAGATCAGATACTGGTGGAAGAATCGCTAAAAGGCTGGAAAGAAGTGGAGTACGAAGTGGTGCGCGACAAATATAACAATTGCATCACGGTTTGTAACATGGAAAACTTTGATCCGCTGGGTATTCACACCGGAGAAAGCATTGTAGTAGCCCCCTCGCAAACCCTCTCCAATTCCGAATATCATAAACTTCGCGAACTGGCTATAAAAATCATTCGACATATTGGCGTAGTTGGAGAATGTAACGTTCAGTACACATTGGATCCAAATTCGGAGGATTACCGCGTTATCGAGGTCAACGCCCGATTGTCGCGCTCCAGCGCCCTAGCCTCCAAAGCAACCGGCTATCCGCTGGCTTTTGTAGCGGCAAAACTAGCTTTGGGATATGGGTTGCACGAACTTAAAAACTCTGTCACCAAAGTTACATCCACCTTTTTTGAACCTGCATTGGATTATGTAGTCTGTAAAATACCCCGTTGGGATCTTAACAAGTTTAACGGCGTGAGCAAACAGATAGGCAGCAGCATGAAATCCGTTGGCGAAATAATGGCCATTGGACGTACCTTTGAGGAAGCCATACAAAAAGGACTGCGAATGATAGGACAAGGGATGCATGGCTTTGTGGCCAACCAACCCTTAAAAGGTATTGATGTAAGAACCGAACTTGCCGAACCTACCGACCAACGAATATACGCTATTGCCGAAGCCTTCAATATGGGCATGAGTGTTGAAGAAATACACCAACTTAGTAAAATAGACCATTGGTTTCTGGAAAAGCTAAAGAATATTACCAATTTGGAGGTGGAATTAAAAACCTACTCAAAATTGGAAAGCTTACCCGACGTTTTACTTCGTACAGCTAAAAGAATGGGTTTCTCTGATTTTCAGATAGCGCGTTGTATTTTCAAGAGCACCAGCGAAGTAATTGGAAACGACCTATTAAAGGTTAGAACGGAGCGCAAAAAGCGTAATATTTTACCTGTTGTTAAACAAATAGACACTTTGGCCGGCGAGTTTCCGGCACAAATTAATTATTTATATTTAACCTACAGCGGTACCGAACACGATATTGATTACGAGAATGACGGTAAGTCGGTAATTGTGTTAGGCAGCGGTGCCTATCGCATAGGCAGCTCCGTAGAATTTGATTGGTGTAGTGTAAATGCCCTTAACACCATCCGCGAGCAAAAATACCGTTCGGTAATGATTAACTACAATCCCGAAACGGTGAGTACAGATTATGATATGTGCGACAGGCTTTATTTCGATGAGCTTTCGTTTGAACGCGTGTTGGATATTATCGACCTGGAATCGCCTAAAGGCGTGATTGTTTCAGTTGGCGGGCAGATACCCAATAACCTGGCCATGAAGCTACACGGCCAAAACGTACCTATTTTAGGAACATCACCTGAGAATATCGACAATGCGGAAAACCGTCAGAAATTTTCGTCGATGTTAGACAGTTTAGGTATTGACCAGCCGCGTTGGAACGAGCTTACCTCGGTAGATGATATCTATACTTTTGCAGAAGAAGTTGGTTTTCCTCTTTTAGTGCGTCCAAGTTACGTGCTTTCAGGCGCAGCCATGAACGTGGTGAGCAACAAGGACGAGCTGGAGCACTTTTTAGAGTTGGCGGCCAATGTATCCAAAGAATATCCAGTAGTGGTTTCTGAGTTTATTGAAGAAGCCAAGGAGATAGAGGTGGATGCTGTAGCCAAAAATGGTGAGCTGGTAGCCTACGCTATATCTGAACACGTAGAGTTTGCCGGGGTTCACTCCGGGGATGCTACCATCGTTTTCCCTCCACAAAAAATATACATCGAAACACTGCGTCGCGTAAAAAAGATAGCCCGCGAAATTGCCAAGGCACTAGATATATCGGGTCCTTTTAACATGCAAATACTAGGTAAAAATAACGAGCTAAAAGTTATCGAGTGTAACCTTAGGGCTTCGCGAAGTTTCCCTTTTGTGAGTAAAATACTTAAGGTTAACCTTATTGATATTGCCACCAGAGTTATGCTGGGCATGGAAGTTGAAAAACCCAGCAAAAACCTATTCGATCTGGATTGCGTGGGCATCAAAGCACCTCAGTTTTCTTTTGCCCGTTTGGCCAAAGCCGACCCGGTATTGGGTGTAGATATGTCATCAACAGGCGAAGTGGGTTGTATTGGCGATACATTTGACGAGGCTATCCTCAACGCAATGCTTTCGGTAGGTTATACCATACCTAAAAAGAATATCTTAATTTCTTCGGGACCCTTGCGTTCCAAACTCGAATTGTTGGAAAGTGCACGCTTACTAAAGAAAAATGGGTTTCAACTATTTGCCACCGGTGGTACACATAAGTTTTTTGAGGAAAATGATGTTGAAACAACCCTGATTTACTGGCCCAGCGAGCCGGATCAACATCCAAACTCGTTGGAAATGGTTCGCAACAAACAGATTGATTTGGTGGTGAACATCCCCAAAAACCTGACTACAAGCGAGCTACGCAACGGTTATAAGATACGCCGTAACGCTATTGACTTTAACATTCCGCTAATAACAAATGCCCGACTGGCAAGTGCTTTTATTAACGCATTTTGCAAAATGGGAGTTGAGGATATTAAAATTAAGAGCTGGCAAGAATATAAGTAAAAACAAAAAAGGTGCGATAAAAATCGCACCTTTTTTGTTTTCATATTTTATACTTGTAAATCTAAATTTCATAGCTACTTAAATACCTTTCTCCTGTATCGGGTAAAAGAACTACAATACGTTTACCTTTAAATTCAGGGCGTTTTGAAACTTCGAGAGCAGCCCAAAGCGCAGCACCCGACGAATAACCACACAAGATTCCTTCTTGCAGCGCTGCATTGTGTGCAGTATGAACGGCATCCTCATTGCTCACCTTAACAATATCATCAATAATATCCACATTTAAGTTACCTGGAATAAAACCAGCACCTATACCTTGTATTTTATGAGGTCCAGGTTGGCCACCCGATATAACGGCAGAATCAAAAGGCTCCACCGCAATAACTTTTAGCTTAGGATTTTTCTTCTTCAACTCCTCTCCTACACCAGTTGTTGTTCCTCCGGTACCTACCCCAGCCACAAAAACATCAATATTACCATCGGTATCATTCCAGATTTCATGTGCAGTGGTGCAGCGATGAATTGACGGATTTGCCGGATTATTAAACTGCTGAGGCACGAAGGATTTTTTATGCTCTGCGGCTATTTCATCAGCTTTTGCAATTGCACCCTTCATACCTTGACCGGCAGGGGTTAGTACCAGTTCTGCACCAAACTTTTTAAGAAGCTTGCGGCGCTCAATGCTCATACTTTCGGGCATAGTTAAAATAAGTCGATATCCCTTAACAGCTGCCACAAAGGCCAGACCTACACCTGTGTTTCCGCTGGTAGGTTCCACAATAACGGTATCTTTATCTAACTTACCGCTGCGCTCGGCATCCTCAATCATCGCTTGAGCTATTCGATCTTTGACCGAACTGGCAGGGTTAAAAAATTCAAGCTTGGCTACCACCTGGGCTCCGCCTTCATTTAAACGGTTTATTTGAACCAAGGGGGTATTTCCTATTAAATCGATAATACTATTGGCAATTTTACTCATAATTACAATGTTTATAGTTGTCCGTAATAAATAATAATATATGGTTGCAAACTTAGAACATGAACAGATTAGTTACAACAGCAGATGAGTTGATTTACATACTTTATTTGTATGTTAATATAATCAATCCATCTTAAAAATAGATATAAAATACTGATTTAAAGCAACTAAGAATACCAGTGTGAATGCTAGTATTTAATCATACTTTATTAGTCTGTTTAAATATAATACATAAAGCTTTCATTCAGTTCCTTGAATTTCTTTTGTATATCGGCTAAACTTTTTTGCGTAAGCACCACCTTAACTTCATCAATCGTATCGTTTAGGATTATGGCTACCGCCTTTTGGTTATTGGATATATCACCCGATACATCAAGGTTCTTTTTATAAGCATCTTCCAGACACTCAAAAACCATCAATAACGAAATCTCATTGGGTTTATGTTTTAATTTATAGCCGCCACCTGCACCTTTTTTAACTTCTAAAAGCCCCGCTTTTTTAAGCAGTACGGCAATAGCTTCCAAAAATTTCATGGGGATACCGTGACGTAAGGAAATCTGATAAATTCCCATAAATTTATTCTCGCCGAGTTCCGCCAAAGCCAGCAGAAACCGCAATCCATACTCTGTTTTTTTAGAAAATTTCATGTGTTTAAAATTAGATAAGAGCTGATAGATAAGAGATAATCCGCGTGCCGCCAAAGCTTTAGCGGAGGAGCAAGACTACGAACACAACCTGTTCCGCAAAAGCAGAAGAGACCCTGAGACGCAGAGTTTTTTCTTTTAATCATACTCTTTTGTGTTTATTTCCCAATAAGCATGGGTGTTTCATATAGTTGATTTTATTTGCCATATGCAACTCGCCAATAATGCCTTCTCTTCAAATCAAAAATTCTTATGGCTCGTTTCATAACTGTAATTCAATATACCATACCTAAGATGTATGTATTAAACTCAACCAATGCATATAAAGTTCATGGAAAATTAAATAAAGTAAGGGTAACAGAGAAATATTAGGCTACTTAATTGGTAGGTTATAGAAATATTAGAAAGCCTCACCGAGGGTAAAATACACACCATTATCGCCTGATGAAGACATGCCATAATCCAAACGCACATTAAGTCCTTCTTTTTCGAGGAGTTTAAATCTAAGGCCTAGTCCGCCCATTAGGTGCAGATTTTTGAGAATAGAGGAATCCCACTGATGATAAACTTTACCTGTACCGGCAAATACCTCGTATCCCAAACGCCACCATAAATGGGAGCGGTAGGCTGTTTGTAGGTACATACTGTTGTTATCCATAAATTTGTAAGGCCGAGATATACCCCGAAAGAGGTTTTTACCACCGAGCACCGGCAAACGATAAAAGGGGATACTTCCGTTGGCTGATTTTAGGTAAAACTGTGAGGCTAACACCTGATTACGGGCACCAAGCTTAATAAAATGACGGGCATCAAAGGTTAAAGATGAAAATGAAAAGTTGCTTACCTTTTCAGGATACCAAAGGTAGGACACGTTCACAAAACTGCCGGAACTAGGATATACAATGCTATTGCGATTATCTATGGTTGCGGTAGGCCCTATACCTACAACACGCTGTCCATCATATCCCGGCACATCAGGATTTAAAATACCAACATCCTCATTTATAACATCATAAATACCCACATCGTAGATTATGCCCGCAAAAAACTCTTTGCTAAACCCCTTCATCGCCTTCCCCAAAATTTCTATTTTCTTGATCTCTACTTCTGAAAATAAATCCTTATTGACTTCGTTACCAACAGAATAGTAGTTATAGAACGCGCTCTGATACTGCCATTTATTTTGAAGATACCAATTGTTTTTAAAGTAGAAATCCGAACTAATTTCTAATCCAAACATCCCATTGGTAGAAAATATGATGGACGGAGAAATGTTGGAAGGTCGAAAATAGGAATTTTCACTTTGTTCAACACTATTATCCTTTCCAAGATAAAAGCGCCAAACCGGCATTACACCTAATACAAGCTTTGTACGCTCCTCGTATGCAGCCACGGGTAGCAAAAAAAAAGTATAATTCTCCCCCTCGAAGGTGAGGATATCAAGGCCTGATTCGGCTAAATAAGCCATCTTCTGCACAAAGCCCTTATTTTGTTGGCTTCCTACGCTATCTATTTGCCCACGCAGCGTGGCACTCAAAAAAACTATCAACAACAGTAAGATAGTAATTTTTTCGGGGATGGCAGAGTAACCCTTCACCTTCATAATTTATAGCTTTTCAACCATCAACTCCAACGCAGAGCAAGGCCTGTTCAAAATCTTCCATTAAATCGTGTACATCTTCAATACCCACCGATAGCCTTAACATGGTATCCCGAAGTTCCATTTGTTCCTTTTCGGCATCCGAAAACTCGGCATAAATGGTGGACCATGGATGGATAATAAGTGTTTTATTATCGTTTAGGTTGGTTGCTCTGCGCACCATTTTAAGGGCATCCATAAAATCATAGCAACTTTTTTTCGATTGTAGGTCGATGGTCATCACAGCCCCTGGCTTACCCGAAAACTGTTTTTGGCTCAAAGCATATCCCGGACTATTTTTTAAACCCGGATAATTTACCCTGGTTACTTTGTTATGTTGCTCAAAAAAGCTGCCCAGAGCCAGACAGTTCTCTACGCACCTATCCACTCGCAAGGCTAAAATATCGAGCCCTAAAATTAAAAAATGGGCTGTATGAGCCGTCATGCATCCACCTAAATGGCGAAATATTTCTTTACGTATTCTGGCCAACAATGCATTTTCGGGAAAATTCGTAGCCCATGTCTTTAATGCTTCTGACTTGACCCAATCGAAGGTTCCGTTATCTATAATGGCTCCACCAACGGCCGCGGCACCCCCTGAGATAAATTTGGTAGTGGATACAACCTCCACATCCACACCAAAATCAGCCGATTTAAAAACATAGGGTGGTGTTACAGTTGAATCAGCTACCACGGGTACATTTTTACTATGTGCCAAAGCCGAAAGCGCAGCTATATCATACACTTCCAATTGTGGGTTGGTAATGGTTTCGAAAAACAGAAGCCCGGTTTTACTATCTATAGCATCCGCTACGTGATCCAGATTTCGCATATCAACAAACCTTACCTGTATATTCCAGTTTTGGATTGTACTTTTTAAAAAAGCATACGTATGCCCGAACAGTTGATTGGAAGCAACTATATTTCCACCAGGCTCCACAAGCGACAGTAAAGTGTTGGTAATGGCAGCCATGCCCGACGAAACAGCTATTACACTTTTTGCACCCGTAACACTTTTAAGCTTCTGCTCAAAATATTCCACCGTAGGATTTGAAGTACGGCTGTAGGCATGAGCAAACTTTCGACCCGTAAAAACCTCTTCCATATCTTGCGACGAATCAAATTCATAAGCTACTCCCTCGTAAATGGGCATATGTAACGCATGGTGTGCGTCATCTTTACTAAAACGTGTATGTAAAGAACTTGTGGTATATCCTTGATTTTTAGACATTATTTTTTTTGTGTGCGAAATTAAAAAAAATCTATCTTTTTTGTTCTACCTCTTCAACTGTCACCAAATCATCGGCTGCTTCTCCATCGCTACGGATGTAATTAAGCACATCTGCAATTTGCTGATCCGTCAAATTTCGATAAGATGCCATCACCCCATTATATTTGACCCCTTCAACAACCACCTCGCCACTCAACCCATTGAGCACCACATCAATCAAAAAGTCTTTATCTCCATTGGTGCGCTCGGTATTTTTCAGTGGTGGATAAACCTTGGCCATCCCCATCCGATTTACCTGATGACATACTTTGCAATTTCTGTCGTACACCAATTTGCCAGCATCATAGCGGCTATTCCTATTTTTAATGGATGATACAGGACTTGTCCCATTGTTATCTGGTGTATTTTTAGTGGTTGTATTTTGCCCACAGCCAACTGAAACCACAACTAATACTATAAAAACAATAATACCTAAAAATCTCATGTAATTCTTAATTTTTTATAAATACCTTAATCTATATACCTCTATATATAACCTTTTATTTTGGTTTCCGTTAAATTGCTTTAAAGCCATATGGCCTTAATATTAAACTAAACGTGCAACAAGTTTATTTACTCTAAAGCCTTTGGTAAACATTACGCAATATAAAATGTTTTTAGGCTAAAGAAAATTTAAAACAGCATAAATATTTGGCAATATAACACGTTTGTGATTAGTACAGATAAAAATAATATTTTAAATATATTTGGCGACCCAAAAAAAACAGAATGACAATTAGCTTAAGATTTATATCGGCAGAAGATGACAATTTTATCAGAGAGGTGAAGATAGACGGGGAAGCAACCTTTCTTGACTTGCACCACTTTATTCAGCAACTTTTAGATTTTGATCCAAGCCAAATGGCTTCATTTTTTATGACCGATGAAGACTGGCAGAAAAACGAAGAAATTACCTTGATAGACATGGTAATGGACGAAGGAAATAATTCACTTATTATGTCCGAAATCCCATTAAACCAATTTATTTTGAATGTAAAACAAAGGATGATTTACACCTTTGATTTATTTAACGATCGCAACTTATTTATAGAGGTGCACGGAATAGAAAACTCCTCATGTGCTACACCCCAATGTATTAGGGAAAACGGCCCCGCACCTGAACAACTGGACATGAGCATGTTATTGGAAAGTGCCATGGGGGAACCATCTACCGACCAAAAATATGACTTTGATGATGAAGATTATGGTTTTGACGATGACGACTTGGACGATCCAATGATAACTTATACGGATGATTTGGACGATTATTAACTTTAATTTAAACACTTCTTCGCTCTGCTTGATTCATTTAAATTAAAGTTGCAAAATAAAAATAATAACACACGAAACTTAATGGCGCACAATAATACTAGACCTAAAAAAACACTAATTGTTATTATTGGCCCCACCGGAATAGGTAAAACAACTACAAGCATTGTCGTTGCCAATCATTTTAAAACAGAAATCATATCGGCCGATTCGCGACAAATATTTAAAGAGCTTAATATAGGCACGGCAACACCAACAGTGCATGAGTTAGCTTCGGCCGTGCATCATAACATAGGCTCACACTCTGTACACGAATATTATAGTGCCTGGGAATTTGAGCAAGATGCGCTGGCTCTTAGCGAGAAACTGTTTAAAACACATCATCAAGTTATTATGACTGGTGGTTCTATGTTATATATCGACGCGGTGTGTAAGGGTATTGACGATCTGCCCACCGTTGATAAAGAGCTCCGGGAAAACTTGCATACGCAATATATGAGCGAAGGAATAGAATCCATTCGTCGACAATTGAAACAGTTGGATCCTGAATTTTACGAGCAAGTGGATTTAATGAACCACAAAAGAGTAATTCATGCGGTAGAAATATGTCTGATGACAGGCCAAGCATATAGCAGTCTGCGGACAAACACGGTTAAACAACGCCCCTTCAACATGGTGAAAATAGGTTTGGAAATGGAACGTGAAGAAATTTACGAGCGTATAAATAAACGGGTTGATAATATGATTAAAGAGGGGCTGGTTGAAGAAGCCAGAAATTTATATCCGCACAAAGACCTTAACTCCTTAAACACTGTGGGTTACAAAGAACTATTTGACTGTTTTGATGGTGAGTATGATTTAGAAAAAGCCATTGAACTAATTAAACGGAACACGCGCCGTTATGCCAAAAAGCAACTGTCGTGGTTTAAACGCGACAAAGAAATCGGGTGGTTTCATCCACAGGAGACAAAAAAAATTATTAGCTTTATAGAGCAAAATATTTGAGCACCGGGCATTTCGATTCAATTAATTCCTCACGGTTTACAAGTGTGGCCCGGTGCTTTTTTTAGCTACCACTACCGTATAAAAAGAATCCTTACTCCATGCGTCTTTTTTGAATGAACCAAAAAATTGAACATCGGTATAATTATTTGCAAGCATCTTTCTTAAGTCGTCTTTCAAAATAGGTAGCAAGGGTACCGATTGTTTAAAAGATTCGCCACTCAACTTATCGGTTAAAACAGTAGAAAACTGTATAGCACCATTCGATTCCGGGATATAATTGCGCTCAAATGTATAATTGTTGGTATCTATAGTTGGTAGATGAGCTACTTTATCACTCTGTACCCAATCGTAATTTACAATTTGCACGACTACCCAAGCGCCTTCCTTTAAAACCAACGAAGCAGCATCAAAATACGATTGTACATCTTTTAAGCTTGGAAGATGGGGTAAGGTATTTCCTAAACAATATACCAAATCAAAATAATTGAATTGGTAATATCCTCCAAATTTTAATAAATCATTGGTGGAAAATTTTACGTTTAATGCTTGTGGGCATTTTTCTTTAGCCTTCGTTATCATCGCCTCATCCAAGTCAAAAGCATCTACACGAGCACTTTTCCTACCCAGTTCAATGGCGAGGCTACCAGTTCCGCATCCACAATCCAGCACATGTTTTCCACTCACGTTAGCAAATAATCCTTCCATAAATAGGCTTTGTGCCTTGTTTGGCGGGAATATTTGGTCGTAGGCCTTTACAATAGAGCTATAAAACGTCATACTAATTGTTTACTTTTTTTTCTATTTGATATTTATTCCGTTCGGGACTACTGCGCGAAACCAGCTCGGCCAGAAAACCAACTAAAAACAATTGGGTACCTATAATCATGCTTGTAAGCGAAATATAAAAATACGGACTTGAGGTTACCAATGCCTCGTGTATATGATTGTAAACCGCGTATAGCTTGTGCACACCTAAATATAAGGCCGAGAAAAAACCCACCGTAAACATTAAGGTACCCAAACTACCGAACAGGTGCATAGGTCTTTTGCCAAACTTGGAAATAAAGGTTACCGAAAGCAAATCAAGAAACCCCTTTAAAAATCGTTCCATTCCAAATTTAGATACCCCAAATTGCCTTTCGCGGTGAACCACAACTTTTTCTCCTATCTTACTGAAGCCATTACGTTTGGCTAAAATGGGGATATATCGGTGCATTTCGCCATATACTTCAATACTTTTTATCACTTGCTTGCGATAAGCTTTTAAACCGCAATTAAAATCGTGCAACTGAATGCCGGAGATATAACGTGCTGTCCAGTTAAAAAACTTACTGGGTATGGTTTTACCAAGTGGGTCGTGTCTTTTCTTTTTCCACCCGCTCACTAAATCGTAGCCTTCCTCTTTTATCATGTGGTACAGCCCTGGCAATTCGTCGGGGTTATCTTGGAGGTCGGCATCCATGGTAATTACTACTTCGCCCACAGCAGCCTCAAAACCGCTGTACAAAGCTGCCGATTTACCATAATTACGTCTGAACTTGATACCTTTTACCTGGTCATGTTCGGCTCCCAACTGCTCAATTACTTTCCACGAGGTATCGTTGCTACCATCATCAATAAAAATAAGCTCAAAGGAAATACCAAGGGGAGTTAACACTCCCCGTACCCAATTATATAACTCAACTAACGATTCCTCCTCGTTAAAAAGAGGCACTACGATTGATAAATTCATTATAAAAACAATTTGTTCTTAATTGACTGATTTAGCTTAATATGTAATTTCCGGATCCTTTTTCAGTATAGCCGATATGATCAGTGAAATAATTAACCCACCTATTAAAGCGCCAATTATACCAAATAGAGCCATTGCAATGGGGCTCATCATAGCACTCATCATACCGTCCATTTGCTCCAATTGCTCGGCAGGCACACCAGCTTCCAATTGCTTTTCTTGGACAATGGCCAACATCTCGGTATGTTTAGCCGGATCGATAAAAACGAAATAAATATAAGTAAAAATGCTTGAAACAACTCCTCCCACCAACGATATAAGTACTCCTAAGCCCACACCTTGTCCGTATTTTAAAATACCTGCATTCTCTTTTTCCTTATAAAACTTAAGACCTAAGAAAATAAATACAATGGGTATGAGATAACCTAAATAACTGAAATAGGTATTTCCCATCATACCACTGTAAAAAATAATTAAACTAAAAACAATAGAGGCAATACCTAAATACAGACCATAGGTTACAACCGTTGATGATTTTGAAGCTGCTTGTTCCATAATTAAATGTTTTAAGGGTTTTATAAAAAGTTAAGTTTCATTTCTGTCAAAGATAAGATTTGATACATATTGTTCATCATAAACGAAGCAAAAAATGATGTACAGCATACAAAAAACTCAAACGATGAATTGCCGTAGTGAAATAATAAAAAATCAACCTACTGATATCAAAGCCTTTAATATTCCACATGAAAAATAGTTTAATTTTTTTAGTGATTTGTATTGCGGGATATATGTTTTTGTCTATTTTTGCATCCGCTAACGCACGGGTAAGTCCTGTACGACCAGCTCCTTTCGAATCCCCCCAGGGCCTGACGGCAGCAAGGGTAGAGGGTTGAGCGGTGCGATGCAGGTAGCTTACCCACCCGCCAATATAGCTCAGTTGGCTAGAGCA
>JAGXIP010000001.1 GCA_024635585.1 Saccharicrinis sp.
AATTCATTCCAAGCCTTGTCGGGATCGTCCTCGGCGGCCTCCACGGCTTTGCGCAGGGCTGCTTCACCACCCGCTATCAGACCTATTACCATACTGTCGGGTACACCAAAAGTTGGAGGAAGTTCGGATGCATCTAAAACCCCCAGCCTTCCGCTGGTACCGGCACCAAGGTAAAAAACCCGTCCTCCTTTTTCCATCCTGTTCACAATTCGCTCAACCAGTTCTTTTATTTGCGGTAAGGCACGCTGTACTGCAATGTGTACATGAGCATCTTCCTTATTAATACTGGTAAGCAGCTCCTCCACGCTCATGTTCTCCAAATTGTCAAAATTAGATGGCGATTCGGTTACGCTAACTTTTTTACTTTTCTTAATTGTTTCGGTCATGATGCATCGTTGTTAGTCGGTGATATTGTTCTAATCCGTTCATAGGAGCTTGGGTAATAATGCCCAAAGTTAAATTGTGCTGGTTTAAAGCTTTTTTTAACTGAGGCTGAAAATAATAAGCAACACTCCCGGTAAAATTAATTTCTAAATGCAATACGTTAATATATTGTAGTAGGTTTCGCTTAATAAATATGCTGAAAGCCTCGGTAACCAAAAGATCCAGTTGGGGCAGGTCGATGTGCTTGAATAAAAACTTAGTGTATTGCGCCAAATACCTGTTGGCCAAGGGTTTTTTGTAGATGTTTTCTAATATTTCGGCTCTGTCAGTTGGGTACTCTTGCCAAAATAAATCGATAATACTATGGGGTAGCTGGTTTTTCAAGATGTCGCCTAAAAGTTGCTTACCTAAAACAGCTCCACTACCTTCGTCACCAATAATATAACCCAGTGGCGAAACATTGTGTGCAACATTTTTGCCATCGTACAAGCAGGAGTTAGAACCGGTGCCCAATATACAGGCTATACCCGTTTTGTTTCCGCATAATGATCGAGCCGCACCCGTCAAATCACTGTCGACGCTAATATTATCGATACCGAAAAATATATACAAAGCTCTTTTAACAATGTTTATTTTTTCGGGGGTGGCACAACCGGCTCCATAAAAATGTATTTCGTCTATCTCATCTATTTTTAAGGTAAAGCTTTCTTTCAAACTTGTTAGTATCTCTTCCGTGGTCTGATGGAAAGGATTGATTCCTTTGGTGATGCATGTATTATTAGTAAGCTTGGGTTCGCTGCACAATCTCCATTCTGTTTTTGTGGAACCACTATCTGCAATGAGTATCATACGCTGTAATGTGTGATATGTGTTATAAGTTTATTTTATGATGATTTTATGCAACTATTATAGGATAAACAAAAATAATTTTGTTATAATAGCTATGGGCAGTACAAAAGTAGCAAGAAAATTTTAACAAAACAAAATAAGACGTAAGATGTATGACAAAAATTTGAATCGTTAAAAAATATTTCTAATTTTGATTCGTCTTATATTATATATTTCTAAAATTATGAAGATAAAGGTTATTCGACTAACGACTCTTTTTGTCTTAATTAGTTACCTGATTTTCGGGGCTAATTTGTTTGCACAATCAACACGGTTGGAACGAAAAGCTACACGTAACCTAAAAAGTTGGAACAGTCCGTTTGATGATTTCACCCGTATGGGTAAAGTAACAATTGACTCTCTTAGCGTGAACCCGGAGGATAAGCAGCTTAATCTTTACTTTAATAAAAGTCTTAGCTATTGGCCATGGCGCTTGCCCATGGAAAATAATTTTAAGCAAAGCCTAAAAAGCGAATTGAGATGTAGGTTAAGGCGTTATAATATAAATGTTTACACCAATAATTCCAAAGTAAAAGAACTTATACCTAATATGCACAGGGCGGATGGTGAGGTGCAACTTCAGCGCTTATCAATACACTCTGTTCGCGAAAAATTGATCGAACGTCAAAGCCAATTGCACTATCCACAAGGGCTTTCGGATAATTACATTGCCTTATGGCACAGCCATGGCTGGTATTACGAATCGAAGTTGGATAGATGGGAGTGGCAGCGGGCGCGCTTGTATGGTTCGGTAGAGGATATGTCGCCCATGATGTATGTATTGCCTTACATAGTACCCATGCTCGAAAATGCTGGAGCTACCTTGTTTTTACCACGTGAACGTAGTTTCCAACAACAGGAGGTTATTGTGGATAATGACGCATCAAGCCCTGGTTCTCAATTCGAGTTATCATCAAATTTGACCACTTCTTCTGAGTTAGGTTTTGCAGCTAAAGATACTTTATATCCTGGCGAAAACCCTTTTAAATTGGGTACTTCATTATCCATTTCTAATGCCAATGGTAAGGTGGCTCACTATCTTCCTAATTTTCCCGAAAAGGGTATCTACGAGGTTTATATCTCCTATAAGCAGGCCTTCACGAATACAAAACAAGCTATCTATAATATTTGTCATACAGGTGGACAAACTTCTTTTACAATTAACCAAACCATGGGTGGTGGAACTTGGATTTATTTGGGAAGTTTTGAATTTGATGAAGGTTCAAATCCCGATTCTGCTTCGGTGGAGGTTATTTGTAAAGATGGCAATATCTCTATTGATGCCGTACGTTTTGGCGGGGGCATGGGCAACGTCGCACGTCGTCCTGGAAATGAGGTGGTGGCCAACCAATGGTCGCTGAAATCGGGACAGAATGAAGTTGCCAAAGCGGATAAGGTAGATCCCAATAAGTTTAGCTGGAAAACATCGCAACGGCCGCGTTATATGGAGGCTGCAAGATATTGGCTGCAATACGCCGGCATGCCCGATACCTTGGTTTTTAATCTTAACGAAGGTAAAAACGATTATAATGATGATTATCAGTCGCGTGGCGAATGGGTGGGTTATTTGATGGGCGCGCCCAATGGCCCCACTAAAGACAGAAGCACTGCAGGGTTGAATATTCCCATCGATTTGGCTTTTGCTTTTCATACCGATGCAGGCATTACACCCAACGATTCTACAATAGGCACGCTGGGTATATTTAGCACCGATCGCGATGAGGGGATTTTTCCCAACGGTCAGTCCAAAATGGCTAGTCGCGATTTAACCGATGTGGTGCAAACGCAAATTGTAGAAGATATTAGGGCTTTGTTTAATCAAAACTGGACGCGCCGTGCTATGTGGGACAAACAATATTCTGAAGCATGGCGACCCAATGTACCCACTATGTTACTGGAACTTTATTCTCATCAAAACCTGGCCGATATGAAGTTGGGTCTCGACCCTCGTTTCAGATTTCATGTGGCACGGGCAGTTTATAAAGGGATGCTCAAATTTCTTGCTTTTCAGGAACAACGCCCATTTGTGGTTCAGCCCTTGCCGGTTGACCATTTAGGTATTCAAAAAATCAATGATGCGTATGAGTTGAGTTGGAAGCCGGTGGTAGATCCATTGGAAGAATCGGCTATACCCACACAATACAAAGTATATCAACGAATAGATGACAAGGGCTTTGATAATGGCAGCGTGGTGGATGGAACTTCATTTAAAATTAAGAATCCGCCATTTGGTAAACACCTGAGTTTTAATGTGACGGCCATAAACGAGGGTGGCGAAAGTATGCCAAGCGAAATATTATCGATGGCCATTGCCAGTCCGCAAGTACCTTTGCTTTTAGTTGTGAATGCTTTTGATAGGGTGAGTGCTCCGGCCTTTGTGGATAAGGACGGTTTTGCTGGTGTAGCTTGGTGGAATGATCAGGGTGTGCCCGATAAATATGAATATGGACATACCGGTAATCAATACGATTTTGACCGCAAGTCGCCCTGGGTTGATGACGATAGTCCGGGTTGGGGCGCCAGTTATGCAGACATGGAAGGTAAGAAAATACCTGGAAATAGCTTTGATAATGTTATCATTCATGGACATTCTATATTAAAGGCTGGATATTCGTATATTTCGGTGAGCGACGAGGTTTTTGAAAGTAAAGCGTACGATGCAAACAACTTTAAGGCTGTTGATATTATTTTGGGAGAGGAGAAAGCAACGCCCGGTTTCTTGGATAACAATAAATACGATTTTAAGATTTATACACAAGGACTGATGGCTCGTTTAAAAGAGTTGGCCGAGCGTGCCACACCTGTTTTTATGAGTGGGGCGTACGTGGGATCGGAGATGCAGGAGTTAAACGATACCTTGGCACAACAATTCGCGGCCGAAGTGCTACATTTTAAATGGCGCACCAATCATGCTGTAAATAGTGGTGAAGTGAAATCGACCGACATTGCATTAGATTATTTTAAAAGTGATTTTGTTTTCAATGCGCAATATCATCCTGATATTTATACAGTAGAAGCACCCGATGCCATTGAACCCGTTGGAAAAAATGCACAAACAGCTTTTATATACACCCAAAATTCAACTAGCGCAGGTATAATTCATGATGGCGTATATAAATCGGTGGTGTTAGGATTCCCATTCGAAACCATTACAGAACAAAGTAACAGGGATGAATTGATGAAAGAAATATTAGAATTTTTTAAATTAGATAATTAACGCACAAAATCTATAAAAATGAGTAAAAAGATTACATGTATTCTTCCTTATTCAAGTATGGAGGAAATTACGCCCATTATAAATGGGTTTAAAGAATCAAATGATACTGCAAAAATTATTGTAGTGGCAAAGGAGGCAGTCGAAATTGATGGTGTTCATGTTCTCGTGTGCAAATCGGGGCTTGAAGCTACAGCTACTTGGAAGGAATTGGTTGCACTACTCGACAACGAATTTGTAGTGCTTTACACTAAAACAATGGAGCTTAACATGGGGCAGTATGCTTTGGAGCGTTTGCGCAGAACATGCGAAGATACTGCTGCCGGAATGGTTTATGCCGATTATTACGAACAAAAAGATGGTAAGATGACGGCGCATCCGCTTATCGATTACCAAGAAGGAAGCCTACGCGACGATTTTAACTTTGGCTCTTTGTTGTTTTTTAATGTGCAGGCAGTTAAAACGGCAGTGGGTTGCATGGATGTAGAATATCAATTTGCGGCTTTGTACGATTTACGTTTAAGGGTTTCGCAACAATATGAATTGATGCATCTGCCCGAGCTTTTATATACCGAAGTAGAATTGGACACCCGCAAATCGGGCGAAAAAATTTTCGATTATGTTGATCCTCGTAACCGCGATCGTCAGATAGAAATGGAAAAAGCCTGCACCGCTCACCTAAAAGCTGTGGATGCTTATCTGGAACCTAAGTTTACCCCAATTGCTTTCCACCAAGGAAATTATCCGGTAGAAGCCTCGGTGATAATCCCTGTGCGCAACCGCGAAAAAACCATTGGCGACGCCATTGAATCCGTGT
>JAGXIP010000109.1 GCA_024635585.1 Saccharicrinis sp.
GCTTCCAATCGTGCAGGAAAAAAAGCGGTGAAAGGTATAAACCTGACAGTTCGCCGGATGATACAGGAGCACCGGAAAAATGGCAGCTTTACCGATACCCTGCTGGCGCACCTGATGGATTCCCGCACTGAGGATGGCGAGCTCCTGACGGAAGAAGAAGTTGTGGTGGAGGTGAAAAACATACTGGCTGCCGGACATTTCTCCACTACAGATGTGCTTAGCTGGATGTTGTACACACTAGCAATGCATCCAGCCTGGACAGATAAGATTGATAGTGAGCAACTGCCGGCAATACATGCTATAAAACCGGATCTACAGCCACAGGAGCAGACACAATCCCTGCAGATGTTTATCCATGAAGTACTACGTTTGTACCCTCCCGCCTGGTCTTCCTGGCATCGCACAACACAAGAGGTAACTGTTGGTAGTTACACTATTCCTGAAAACAAAACAGTGCTAATTAGTATCTTTAACGTGCACAGGCATCCTGATTTCTGGCAAAATTCTGAAACTTTCAATCCGTGGAGGTTTGAGAAACCTTTATCTGCGGCACATTCTTTTATACCTTTTGGATTGGGGCCCAGAAAATGTTTGGGAATGGGGCTGGCCAGAAACATCATCACCCAAACACTGGCCCTGGTGAACAGGAATTTCAGGCTGATCCCAAAAAAAGATCAATCTACAGCTGTATTTTCCCGGGTGACCTTAGGCGCATCAAAAGATTTCCTGGTAGAGTTACAACAACGTTAGCCAATGAAGTATTCATTTAAGGATAAAGTAGTAGTTATTACCGGAGGCTCATCAGGTATAGGTTATGCCATTGCCTGTGAGTTGCTGAAACTTGGAGCTCATCTGGCTTTAATAGCCCGCTGCAGCAACAAATTGGAGGAAGCAGCAAAACGGCTGCGTCCTTTGACCGGCGGGGAAACCCGTATTGAAATATTTCCCTGTGATATAAGTGTGCATCAACAAGTACAGCAAACCGTAAGGCAGATCCATCAACAGATGGGCTCTATTGACGTCCTGATAAACAATGCCGGTATTATGCGTTGCGGTCGCTTTTCAGAAATGCAGGACAAAGATTTTGAAGAGTCCTGGAACACTAATTATCTTGGCGCATTATACATGAGCAGAGCCGTATGGCCATACCTGAAGCAGCACAAGGGAAAGCTTAGCTTTGTCTGCAGCGTTGCCGGTTATCTGGGCCTGATCGGCTACACTGCCTACTCCCCCACCAAATTTGCAATGAGTGGTCTGGCAGATGCTTTGAGGATGGAAGGCAAGCAAGAAGGCGTGGCTGTCTCCATTATGTACCCTGCTGATGTTAACACCTCTTTTCTGGCCTATGAGCTGCAGCATGCCCTGCCGGAAACAAAGGCGCTGAACCGGAATATTAGGGTTAAAGAAGCTGATGAAGTAGCGGCCATTTATGTAAAAGGGCTGCAGACTGGTGATTATGAGATCTACTGCGACTTAAAGAGTAGGTTTTACCGAAAACTAAGGGTAATGCTACCTTCGGTTTTCTTCAGGGAAGTAGATAGAATAGCACTTATTATGCGTAATAATAAATAATATTAAGGTAGGGATGGTTTGGATGAAAGGGGATAATATATTAACCGCATTAAAAAAAGGAGACGAGGTTTCACGGGATACTATTTTATTAACTGTTGGAGCAATGACATACCATCCAAATCTTAATTATTATAAAAACCTAAATTCCAAATTGAAAAACCATCAGCCCCTGACTGACCAGTGAAATTCTTGAAACAGGTTTTTTGTCCCTCAGCAGCACTTAGTGCTCTTAAATTTTGAGATGAAGCACTCATATCTTCGGAAGTTTTTAATCCTGAATTGGACATGATCTTTGTTTGCATAGCACCCGGATGGACAATACTTACCGAAACAGTTGTAGCTTGCAATTCTGCATACAAACCTTCGGTAAGCAATTTCAGTGAGGCCTTGGAGGCACCATAAATGGTCTGCCCCGGAAAGGGCATAAAACCACCAAGACTCGATACGTTTACGATATGTGATTCAGTTCGCCTTTATAGGTAGGGCAAAAATGCCCTGACCATATACAACGAGCAGTAAAAATTAACGTTCATCACCTGTTCGATCTTGTCATAGGCAAGGTCAAACTACTTGGCTTTAACCTCTTACCCGAAAAGTTTACAATGAAGGAATTACAACACTTGTACGAAGCAGTATACGATAGACCGTTCCGTAGGAACAATTTTCAAAAGAAGATGTTGGATTTGGAAGTTTTAGAAAAACTTGGTAAGAAGTTGACCGGGGCCGCGAATAAGGCTCCTTACCTCTATAGGTTTAAAAACTGAGTCAATGTAAATTATCTCAGAGGAACCAACATCTAGAATGCGGGCAAACATGATTTTTTTTGAGAAAGATTTGTTTTTTAAAATTAACAATCTTCGCAAATGTTAGTACTATTAATCGAACGTTTTTTGGGAATTATGTTTTTCGACTGTCGGTACTTTTAATCTGCCTTTTTGTAGTGCAGGTTCGAATATTTTAATTTAGGAAATTTCTAGTTTCATTTCCGAACCAATTTCTCGACATCATTACGAAAAGTCTCCCCGATAGAAAGTTCCCTATCCCCCAAAAAAATACTGTTTTTGCGAATGGCGGTAATCGCATCGATTGCAACCGCATAGGATTTATGGATTCTGAAGAACATATTTGGAGGCAGTTCCCTATCAAGTTCCTTGAAACTGGTACGCACCACCAATGGATGTTTGGCACTCTTTAAATGAAACTTGATGTAATCGCCATAACCTTTCATCCAAATGATATCCTTTAAGGTTATTTTTACCTGGCTGTAATCGGCATTTACGAAAAAGTGATCTCTGACCGGCTTATTTGTGGTAACATTTGTTGCGGACTTCAGTTCAAAAAGATCCTTGGCCCGATGGCAGGCTTTTATAAAACGTTCCAACGCCACAGGTTTTACGAGGTAATCCACAACGTCAAGATTATAACTTTCTACCGCATATTGTTTGTAAGCGGTTATAAATATCACGAGCGGTTTTTTCTCAAGGCTAGCAATAAATTGGAGTCCGGTCAAGCCGGGCATCTGAATGTCTATAAATACCAAATCTACGGATTGAGCCTGCATCTTTTCCATAGCCTCAAAGGCATTGTTGCAGCTCGCAACTAAGTTCAAGAAAGGAACTTTGCTAATGTTGTCCTTTAATAGTCCTAAAGCCAAGGGCTCATCATCAATAGCGATACACTTCATTAATTTTCGAAAGTTAATTTCAAGGAGACAGTAAACCACCCGTCTGATTTATCGATTTTAAGCTCATGATTATTACCGTATAGCAGTTGCAATCTTCGTTTTACGTTGGTAAGGCCGATACCCGATACCTTGTCCTTGGCCTTATCTTCATCAAGATATTTATTTTTTACAGTAAAAATAAGTCGATTGTCCAATGCCTGTAATGAAATATCGATTACCGGGTCTTCTAGCATTCCCGTTCCATGTTTAAAGGCATTTTCCACAAAAGGAATCAAGAGCATGGGTTCAATGGTATGCCAGTCCTCCATCAAGTCCACATCAAAATTAATGCTCAACCGCTTCCCGAATCGAAGTTTTTGCAAATCGATGTAATTTCGTAAATAATCCACTTCGCTTTTTAAAAGTGCCTTATCCTCGTCCGTTTCGTACAACATGTATTGCATCAGGGATGACAATTTTAAAATGGTCGGTTCCAGTTCCTCACTTTTCAGGCGTACCAAGGCCACGATATTGTTGAGAACATTGAACAAAAAGTGCGGGCTGATCTGGGAGCGCAAAAAGGAGAGTTCTGTTTTGAGGTTTTCGCTTTCCCGTTCTTTCGCTCTGCGTTCAAGTTCCAAACGGTCGTTCACCGTTCTGAAGGCGACAGCTATTAAAACGAAAAAAAGATAAGGCAAGGCATTGTGCAAAAGGGCCTTATTGATGGAGTAGGAAGACTCGAACACTAGCACTTCAAAGACCAAACGGTTAATCAAGAGTATACCGGCCAATAGCCCTAGGTTCAACATCAGATATACCAAAACGTTTTTGCGATATAATACACTAGGAATAAGAAATTGCGTATTCAAATAAAACGTTGCTACCCAAAAAAGATTCATGACGATATTCAGGACTAGAATCTTACGGGCGAATTCCGTGGGCATCGGGCCCTCTTGCCATTGAAGGGAAAAGATATAGGGCAGCGCGAAAACGAACGCCCAAACCAGCAGATGAATAATTATTGCCTGATATTTTTTAAAAGAATTGAAACGGGTTTTCATGAACAGCAGTTCTTATGGATTGCCAATATAATTAAAACCTAGGTAAGCTCTTCAAGGTTGTTATTGAATGGCACATATTAGACAATAGAAACGGCCTTCAAGATAAATCAAAGACCGCTTTCGACCAATAAACAAATTCAGTGGCTTTTCTAGTTTACGGAAATACTTTGGCGATATACACTTTTACCATCCTGCACTACGACCAAGTAGTTGTCCTTCAAAGCATTTTCGAAATTGTAGACTCGAGCTACGGTTAAATCAACTTTGAAGACTTGACTATTTAATATTTCATTGTTGCCATTGAATACCTCGATCTTTACAGTGTTCAAGTCTTTGTTCAAAAGATTAAGGTAGATTTTGTCGCCAGAAATTCTTAAAATCGGTATTTGTGAACTTACTCTTTTGTCAATAATTTTGACCTCCCTGTTTTTCATGGTTATTGTGTAAACTACCTTTTCTTGTGGATTCTCCACAGAGAAATAGTATGTTCCGTTTTCCAAGTTCTTTAGGTTGAACGTTTTGGTATAATTAGCTTTCGATACATTTTCGTAGTGAACGGTGTTGTCGTTCGAGTCGGATAAACGTATCTCAGATGTTCCGGATGTGGCATCCATTTCGAGAACAATACTTTTTGCCTCGTTAACGGTTTTCAGATCTATTTTGGACTCGGTGGCCATTGCTGCGGTTGTGGCAAACAATAAGGTCAATACTGGGGTATTTTTTAAAAACGTTCTCATGATATTTTGCTTTATGTCCGTTTTTAACAGACGGGTTAATAACTTATTTACAGGACAAACATACAGCTCAGGATAAGGCGATATGACAAGCTGCGATGAACCGGGAAAAGTTTGCGACGAACCTGAAAAGTTCACCGGTTTTCTATTATTGAAAGTGGCAAAATGGTGAAATCCAAGTTGTATAGGGATGAATAATTATGGAAAGTTACCTCCACATAATCGTGAAATATAGTTTTACCGAAGTAAATGGACCTAGCTGGAATTAGCAAGCTACCCTTCCAATCTTATTCACGGAGATTACCAATACATTGTAAAAAGCCATAGAAAAAGCGGCACATAGCTACATATTGAAAGGTTTCCCCGCAGGGATACAAAGAAAGAAGCCTGGTTCCTAAGCCCTTTCCGGCCAGAAAACCATGCCTCTTTCAAGGTATCGAAAAGCAAGAACTTTTGATTCGACCATGGGTCGGGTTTTGGGGGAAATGTTCTCGACTTGGTCGTCCGGCTTTACGACTTCCGTTTGCTGGATGCGCTTGACTTCCTTTCCGACATACCCCACTCTTTTTCTTTTCATACGCAACCTTTTGTGCCAGCTAAAAATGATGGTCTCAAGGCCAGCCCAGAGGCAAGCGAACTTTACCAAAAGTGGCGAGAACCCAAAAGCAAAGAGTAGAATTCGCCCTATCCGGTTTTTGCTTTACGCTCATCTGCTGGAATCACTACAAAACCGGACAGGGTCCAAGCACAAAGTTTTGGGGTAAGATTGGGTAGACAAAAATAAAAATTACACTTTTTGAAATTAATTTACCAAATATGTTATTTTTCATATTATCTTTACGTTCCAATAAATATCAGTTTCAAGTGCATGTCATTTCATTTAAAAAGCTAAGGGAGTATTTTTCGAAAGAGACCAATGCTAAAGTGGCCTTGCAAGATTGGTATAAGAAGGCAAATACAGCGAAATGGGATAGTTTTGCCGATTTAAAGAACACGTTTAATTCGGCGGATAGCGTGGGAAACGGGAGATTTGTTTTTAATGTCAAAGGAAATCACTATCGGATAGTGGCTATTGTACGGTTTAAGTTCAAGAAAGTATTAATTCGATGGGTCGGGAATCATAAGGATTACAACAAAATAAAAAATATTGATAAATTATAGTGGTATGGGAACATTAATAACACACGAAGAATACGTCCAAGCAAACCTTCGCTTAGAAGAGTTGATAGATGTGGTCGATGACAATACACCATTGGATGACCCTTTGGCTAAAGAGTTTATGAAGATTAGTGATATTATCGAACAATACGAAGAAATTCATTTTCCAATCGGTTTACCCACCTTACAGGAAATGATAGAGCTTCGTATGTTCGAAATGGGCCTGAAGCGAAAAGACCTGGCTGCCCTCTTAAATACAAGTGCCTCAAGAATAAGCGATTATTTGAATGGAAAAAGGGAAATTACTTTGAATGTTGCCAAAGCTTTGCATCAAAAATTGAATATAGACAGTGATATTATTTTACAATAACTTTTGAACTATGGAAGAAAAAAAAGATGCAGAATCATATGTAGAGAAGCTTAGAAAAGAACAAAAAAGGCTGGAACAGTGGTGAAAGTAATAGAACTGTCCAAGATATTATAGCCTCAAAAAGGTGTGCTTGAAATAAAGACCAATAAAGTATGGAAAACAAAATTTAACCAAAAGAAAGTAAAAGTGTTCATCCATTTTCCACCTCGAAAGCCCCTACCCCAATGTTTACGGGTATAAGAAGATACTGTATCGGAAAGTAAAAACACAAACCAATTAAAAATAAAACAAACCAAATCTATAATTATTACTGAGATAAGAACCAATTGTTCTTTTTTTTCGTTTTGTTAAATATTAAATGACCTACTATTCATTCTGATGTTTTTCAAACGCTTATCTGTAATGGAGCAATGCAATTTCAAAAACTTTTTGTAATCAGCTCCATTTTTCACCCACTTTGGAGAACCAGTAAGGACTAATTCAACTTCATTCCAGGCTTTACCTATCAACCTTCCTTGTCACTATGATTTCCTATTTTCTCTTAGCTGATTATTTATTGTTCCTTAAAGTTTGCCTTGAAATATTGTGATCTCTTCTTATCTAAGACCCTTAAGCCAAACACGAACAACTATTCAATTAAAATACTTAACTTCACCTACATAAGCCGTTAAGTCCGTTTCCCTAATACCCTATTTTTTCTTGACCGCCTACAAGCTAATTCCGAAAACAAGTCCAGATGAGAAAGTCATTATTAATCAGCCTGCTTCTATTAACCTCTCTGTTGGGATTTTCCCAGGTAACCGACAGTCTCTCTGATCCCATTATCCCTTCAGGAAAGGCAGAGCTTTTAAAAAATATAACTATCACCTTTGATATGCGCATGGAGTTTCAGGCATATACCTTTAGGGGCGGGGATCAGTATTACAACGGGTTACAATTTTCAAATGGTTTCACAGCCCTTGGAATTGCCGGGAAACTGCACGAAAGGGTAAACTTTCGATTCAGAAATCGCTTTAATAAAGATAGCGATGTGCAAACTTTAGATCGGCTGGGAAGCAATATTGAATTAGCATTTATTGACGTCGAAGTCAGCCCCACACTCAATCTTATCATGGGAAAAACATATGCGTTTTACGGCGGTTATGAATACGAGTTTAGTGCCATGAATGTTCTGGAATACAATGATATTCAAAGCAATGCCCTTGCATACGTTACCGGCGCCGGAATAACTTACCAGTCTTTTCAAAATCACATCTTCGGGTTGCAGGTATTGAACTCGCGTACAATGCATTATGACGATCTTTACGGGGATGTAGTTGCAGAAAATATCCAGGAACCTGACTGGCCGGTAGCAGTTGTTGGCAACTGGCGTGGCAGTCTCTTCGACGGAAGGATCGAAACCATTTATAGCTTGAGTTATTCTAACCAGGTAAAAAAAAGAGGAACTTACTTTTTTACTTTAGGCCATAAATACCAAACCCCCAAGCTGACCCTGATGTATGACTTTAACTACAGCTTTGAACAAGTTGATACAAAGGGGATAATGACAGATATTCTCGGTAACGACCAAATCGCTGAGGATGTGCTGTATATCGAAAACTGGATGAGAGCAGAATACCGCTTCAGTCCAAAATTCCAAGGTTTATTGACTCTTATGACCAGCAGTGCTTTTGGGGATGTCGTTACAGAGAAAGACCGCATGAGAACGAGCTATGGATGGGTGCCTACTATTTATTACAGTCCCTTTAAAAATATTGACGTTCGGTTTTTCCTGGCTTACATAGGCCGGTATTATGACTATACCGATTATGCCATAGAAAACCTGGAGGTAGACAATTATAATAGAAATGAAGTAAGGGTTGGCTTTATTGCTCCGCTCCTGTTATTATAAAACCACATCAGCATTTAATCACTCAGCTTTGTTTTTAGAAGTGAGGAAGTTAAAGGAGAGACATTAGTAGGATTAGTTTGAAAACTCTCTGTATGAGGGTCTCTTTCTTTTAGCCTTCACTACCTCAAAATCTATAGAAGGATATTAATAAATCCTTGCTAAAACTTGATTAAATATACTTAAAACGTCTTCTTACTTTAGAAATATCTATGGGACCACATTAAAAAGATTCCATCTGAAATAGAGAGTTCATTGGGGAATTTAACTTATCAATTTTTTGAGAAACTGGATGCAAATTTCCCTGTGTTTTTATGTGCCTTATTGTACCACCGTATGTCGAGGCCCGTAGATACTAATAAACCAAAAGCTGCATGGGGAAGTAAAAAAACAAACCATCATGCCGAATGTAAATTGAAAAATATAAGGCTGTATTGGGGGTAGAATTGATAGGTAATATTTTTTAATGATGCGCACGATTTAGAAAAAATTGCTTTAAGAGGTGTAGAAGAATATTTATATTTCCGGCAGATCAAACGTCCAATTATTCATCAAGCTTAAACCACATGAAAATAAAATTTGAATCTAAAATCATCTGTCCGCATTGCGGCCATAGTAAAATTGAAGAAATGCCTACAGACGCATGCCAATTCTTTTACTCCTGTGAAAATTGTAATAAAATCCTTAAACCAAAGCAAGGCGACTGCTGTGTGTTCTGCTCCTATGGCACGGTTCCATGTCCTCCGATCCAAAAAAATACCGGCTGTTGTTAAAACATCGTATGTAATGGATCTTAAACAAAAAATCCCGAAAGCGAGCCTTCGGGATTTTATTATTTATTAGAGTAAGATTACTTTTTTCTGGTTACCAGATCGTAAACACAAGGTATCACAAGAAGATTTAGAATGGTTGCTGATAGCAGTCCTCCCAGGATCACCACCGCCATAGGACTCTGGATCTCACTACCCGGTTCACCTCCTTTTAAGGCCAGCGGAATAAGTGCCAGACCCGTAGTAAAGGCTGTCATCAAAATAGGATTCAGCCTGTCTAATGCTCCGGTTTTAATAAGTTCGTAGCCTTTCCAACCTTCTTTTCTTAAGTCTTCGTATCTCGATACGAGCAAAATCCCGTTTCGGGTTGCGATCCCAAAGAGACTTATAAATCCAATTGTAGAAGCGATACTTACTATCCCCGAAGTAAAGTAAACGATTAGGATCCCTCCTATTAGAGCCAGGGGTAAATTGATGAGCACTACAAAGGCGAGTTTCGCGTTGTTGAATTCAAAATACAGCAACAAA
>JAGXIP010000110.1 GCA_024635585.1 Saccharicrinis sp.
ACTAACTCCTGGGATACCCATGCCATCATCCCCGGATGTTACTTTACCTGTAACCGTAGTTTCTTGTGCCCATAGTATGGAGGTGCACAATAACAGGAAAATTGTTCCTAATAAATTTTTCATTTGCTTATGGATTTTAAAATTAATTGATACAAATATCTATGCAAAAGTTAACGAATTCTAATTAATCACATCACAAAAACCTCTACACAACTAATTTTAAACCTCATAAAAAACTCACTATATAAATTATATAATACTATATTATAGAATCTTAGGAAAAATAATCTAACAAAGAAACCTCTTCATAGACTTCACTTTAATCATTTTTTAACAAGAAGAGATTGTTTAATTTTTTAACATTTGAAAACTGAACTTGGTTCAGGAGATAAGGATTCTTTATAAAGATGATGTTACGAAAGAATATAACAAGAGATAGAAAACCGTCCATTAAAACTTAGTTCCGTAATCTTAGATCGATATCCATCTCCTTTTACAACTTTGCAATATAAGCCGATAAATTCTCGCCTTGATCCAATCCTAATTTCAATCGCAGTTTATATCGGTTGTTTTCGACAGCGCGAGTAGTGATATTCATCAAGGTAGCTATTTCTTTTGACGACATACCCATTTTTATAAAAGCACTTAACTTTTGCTCACGTAAGGTAAGCTCTGGATGTTGTTGTGTTATCTTTTTCATGAATTCTTCATGGACCTGATCAAAGTGCATTTCAAAAACCTCCCAGTTGTTTTCGTCGGCCAATTCGCGGTTTATTTTTTTAATTATAGAGTTCAGTTCCATGCCCCCTTCTGCAACAGCTTGAGACTTATTAAGTTTTTTAAGTCTCGACTTTACATCGGATAATAATTCATTCTTTTGTATTAGGTGCACGGCAGAGTTGGCCAGTTCTTTTTCCTTGAATACCATTTCGCTTCGCAACTTATCGTTACGCAATTTTATCATTTCTTTTTCGGACAGTAGGGCTGAATTTTTAAGCTGCTCCTCCTTCACTTTAAAATGCTCTTGCTGTTTGGCTTTTTCCTTCTGCCTACTCAAATCTACCCGGCGGTTTATAAAAAACAATAGAACAAAAATGAGTACTATCAATAATATTAGATAAGAAATTTTGGCATAAACAGTTCTGTGCCAAGGCGGTAGAACTTCAAAACTAAAGTATATGGGTTTCGTTTCTACACCGTATCTATTTTTAGCTTTTACGCCAAAAATGTATACTCCTTCTTGCAGATTCGCAAAAGTTCTGCTATTTGTTTCGCTCCAATCGGAAAAACTTGGTTCAGCCCCGTTTAAAATTGTTGAATATTGTATAGCACTTCCTTCCAGAAAAGATGCTACATAACTTACATCGAATGTATTGTTTTTAAATTTAAAGCGCGGCATCACGCCGGAGTCCGACATTTCATTATCCAAACTATTAAAACTGTAACTCACAGTATCAGACATTTCCTTAAAAATGCGCACATGGATTTTGAAAGGAATTTGATAATTTTTTTTATCGTAAGAAGAATAATGGGCAAAGCCGTCCTCAATTCCAAATAAGGAATTTTGACGATCTTGCACATAAACAAATTCAAAACCGTTCACAAGTTTTCGCTCCAAGGAAAGAAATGGATTTTCAATTTTTGTATAAGAACCATCCTCCATGTAACGGAGCACCCCAATACTATTGTTATAAAAATACCAAATATTGCCATACCGATCCTCCTGTAAAGAGTTTGGAAAATTACCTGAATCGAAATAAGTATTAAAATACTCATCCCTTTTAAAAGCATCACCATTATCGGCTAGTTTAAATATACCATCAGCACTGGCAAAAACACACTTGCCACGTACTTTGGAAAGTACCAAGCTAGCGTGATTACCGGGAAACGCTTCTTTTTTAAAGGTATCCACATGAGTAACCATTGAGAAATCCTGATCAAAACTAAGCTTGAACACCCCTCTGTAGCCATGCGACACCCATAAATTTCCATTCTCATCCCATTCTACATATCTGCAGGACTCATTGAAACCTTGTAGTTTATTTTTAAATATCCATTTGCCATCCTTTTTTTTGAAACTACATAAGCCCAAATATGTACCTGATAGCAGTATATTTGGCTCGCCCACTACGGGTTTAAAATTCCATACACCGTTAACGCCCTGTGGCGTTAATTTTGTCGCTTTTTTATTTTGAATACTAAATGCTCCATGATGATGACCGCACAACAAATTGTTGCTATCATGAAATAAACTCCAAACCTGTCCCTCAGTGCCTGCAATACGCACAAAATCATTTCTGTTTTTAAGCGGATCCAAAAACTTTTTTTCGGATATTGTAAAGAGTGCTTGATTGGTTCCAAAGTAAAAATCACTTTGATAACCATCTATGCAATATCCGGTACCCAAATTGTAATAACCTTGCAAGAAACTAACGCTCGAATTAAAATTAACCCTTACGATACCATTATCCAACCCTGCCCAAATATTCCCTTCTCGATCAATTTTAATGCTTAATACCGTATTATTCTTAAGTCCCTTATCCATATCAATTTGCATAAATACTTTCCCACTGTTGTCTGTAATTACTATTCCTCCCTGAATAGTCCCAAATACCAAAAAGCTATCTTTATACTTTTGGCCACAAAAAATATTATTTTGCCTTAACAATGCATCGCACGCTACATCCCATTTAATTACGCGTTGCATATTCCACAAAAACAAGCCATCTTTCAACGTCCCCACAACAAACCTACTGTCTGATAATGGGAAAATTGCAGTTACTTCATGATTTGTTAGAACATCACCACCTGCTACAGGAAATACCTTTCCACCTCTAACCTCCATCAATCCCACTTCTGTATCGTGCACCAATAACAATCCATTTACTACAAAGGCAGATGCAAACCTGGAAGGAGCTTCACTTATTCCGAGTAACCTATCATTTTTAAAAAACACCAAAGCCTTCTCCAATCTAAACACCACATTATCGTTCCAACTAAGCACATCCCAAATATATCCAAGTCCCTGCGGTAAGGTATCATCCCACAATGAAGTATAAGTAAAATGCTGTAACGAGTCATACGAAAAATATCCAAACTCTTCGAATGAGCCGGTGTAAATCCTGTTTCCAATTTCTTTAACACTGCGAACTATAGGATTATTAATCAGATTGAGCACATTCCAGTTTGCCCCATCATACTCTATTAAACCATCATTGTTGGCAAAATACATAAACCCCGTAGTCGCCTGTGTTATGTCCCAATTCTGAGTAGCTCCTGCATATTGTCGCCTGTTAAAATATTCTGTTTCAGGAATACCAATTTTTTGTACTTGTGCATGTAAGACACCGGCGATAAACGTGTACAGTAGTAAGAATAAGATGCAGTGCTTTTTTTTCATCATCAAAAAGTATATTTTCGTGTTATTAGCAAAAATAACATATTAGCATTATAAAAATAGTACACATTCGATTTAACCCTGTCAATTTACAAATAGTTCAGGTTAATATGACTAAATTTGAATTTAAGATTCTAACGACAAGTATAAAACGATATCTATAATGAGTATATCCGATATAAAAGAAAAACAAGTTGCAATTGAAACGGCTCTGAGCGAAAAGCGCATTAAAGATGCCCTGAACATGCTTGGGGAACTTACTAAGGTGCATCAGGTGAGTGATTTGATAGATGAACACTACAATTTGGAGTTCACTTACAAAAGCATGCTCAAATATACCGTTGAGGGAGTTAACGATCCCGAACGACAAAAGGTATATAATAACATATTGATATCGTGTTACCAATTGTGCGACAATCTAATGCGGGCTATCCAGGATATACAATCGAGCGAAATATTTTACGAAACACGAAGGATGATCCAAGCTGGCCCTCATAAACAACTTCTGCCACTAATAGAAAAGTTTTATAGCGATGTTGCTGGGAAACAAATGAGTGAGCAGGCAGGTGTCCACAGAAACACAACCAATACAGGAGCATCGGAACTAGAAGCCGATGTACAACTATTCAGAAAGCTTTGGGTCATCGATAAAATTTCAAAAGAGGAAAGTGAACAAATTAAAAACATAATCAACGACGAATCGGTGCATTTTGGCCAACGATGTATTTTTATTTCAGCATTAACCTTGGGTGCATTAAATGAATTTAACCTTCAAAAGACATTGCTATTACTCGATACTGTTCATCATGCCAACAAAGAAATAAAACAGCGGGTGCTGACAGGTTTTTTACTTATTTTGTTCAAATACGATAAACGGGTTCAACTATACACCGAGGTGAACTCGCGACTAAGCCTTTTACAACAAGATGAGAGTTTGCAGAACAATATAATTACCATAATCATCCAGTTGATTCGTACCCGCGAAACAGAAAAAATATCGAAGAAACTCACCGACGAGATTATTCCAGAAGTAGTAAAGATGCAGCCCAATCTTCGCAATAAATTAGATTTGGACAACATGATCAGCGATAAGTTTAATGAAGGCGAAAATCCCGATTGGGAAGATTTTTTCCAGGATTCGCCAGAGCTGATGAGCAAATTGGAGGAACTATCAGAACTTCAGATGGAAGGCGCCGACGTATTTTTGAACACATTTAAAATGCTGAAGCACTTTAGTTTTTTTAGTGGGGTAAGTAACTGGCTCATTCCGTTTTATCTCGAAAACGAAGAGCTACAGTCGGTATTGAAAGATGATACGAATGTACTTTCCTCAAGAGCGGTACAAAACAGTCTTGCCAATTCTGGCTTTCTCTGCAATTCCGACAAATACTCTCTTTTTTTGAGTATTCCTCACATGCCCCAGTTTCAAAAGGATATGATGGGTAAAATGCTTGAGCAGCAATTGGAGCAAATGGATGAAATTGAAGCCGATGAGAGATTGGTACAAGCTGGAAAAGAAGACTCCATCATATCGAACCGCTATGTGCAGGACTTATACCGTTTTTATAAACTTCACCCACGGCATAAACAGTTTGAAGATGTTTTTTCGTGGCGGATGGACTTTCACAACAAATGGTTCATTCATCAAATCACACACAACACCAAACACCTGCGTCAAATTGCAGAGTTCCTGTTTAAAAAAGAATATTTTCAAGAAGCCTTCGAAGCTTTTGAATTAATTGATTTAAAAGAGCTTAACAAAATAGAAATCATTCAGAAAATTGGCTATTGCCAGCAACAATTAAAAAAGTACGAACCCGCTTTAATTGCTTACCAGAAAGCTGATATACTAAAGCCAGAGCAACTTTGGACAACAAAAAAAATTGCACTAATGCATAAGCTGTTAAAGCAGCCCGAAAAAGCATTGGAATATTATAGAATAGCCGAACGGCTTAAACCCGAAGATTTGCACACCCAAGCCTCAATAGGTCATTGTTATCTCGATTTAAAAGACTATGCCCAAGCACTTAAATATTATTTTAAGGTGGAGTATTTGGATACATCAAATACAAAAGTTTGGCGACCTATAGCTTGGTGCTCTCTTGTTACAGGCAATTTGGAGCAAGCGGAAAAATATTATCAGAAACTTTTAATTACTGATTCAAGAACGCAGGACTTGGTAAATATAGGCCATGTTTTATGGTGTAAAAACAAGCGAAAGGAAGCTTTACAATCCTATCAAAAGGGTATTGGTAAAATGAAAGGTGGATTTGATGAGTTTTTTGAAACTTTTAAGGAGGATAAACCCTTTTTGTTGGTTAATGGGATAAACCAAGAAGACATACCCATAATGTTGGACCAATTAAAATTTTTATTGGAAGAATAATTTAAGGGCAAAATGGCAAAAAACAAAATTCAATCCGAACTTTATAGCTACGGCATCTATTCGCACTGGGAGAGTGGCTCCAAAGAATTACCTAAATTGATGAAAATAACCACTGAAATACCATTGGAATTAGGTATAGAGTTTGGTTATGTAGTGCGAATTAAAGGAGCCAAAGGCAAGCGCATACAGTTTAAAATAGATCATCCTCCCTTCCCTGATGAACATGGAAAAACAACGCTCCCATTTACAGGAGAATACTTTGTTAAATCAAACGACTATGAATTTTTTCTGGGAGATACAATATGGGAACCTATCAACGACAAAAAAGGAGAATGGAAACTATCCACATGGTTAGATGATAAGCTTTTATTCCAAAAATCATTATTCGTTAAACTAAAGCAGCCTTAAAGCCACCTTGTATTTTGATGTATAATAACAAATATAACAAGTTACACCACGTTATTAAATCACAATATTTAATAAACGTAGGCAACTTACTTTAAATTATGGCAAAACTACTGTGATAAGGAAAAAAGTAAATCCCAACAGCGCAATTACCAATAGTACTTCTATAACAAAGTACCAAAAAATCTTTCGTTTTAACTTCACGGTATTATCATCCGTCTTGCCAAACATCTCATTAAACTTTAATCTCATAAAAACAATAATTACGCAATTTGAATGGTCAAATATAATTACAATAAATAGTACTTCACTTTTAAGCAAACAATAATTTCACCATTTTAAGGTCTTTTACTTTTCGTTGCTTTTCATTTACAATTAATAAATATTTTAAAACTATTAAAAAAAAGGACAGCTTAAAAGTTAAAAATACTTAATGAAACAGATGTGTATGCTTTTTGAACGATTTACGCTTATTTAGCACAACAAATAAAACAAACATGCAACAAATACAACATGCATGCAACATTTCTTGCAAAATGAGATTAAAAAAAAGCATCTTTGTTTATCAGTTCAACTATTTTTTGTTTATTTTACTGCATTCTATTTTCTTTTTTTAATTAAACGATATCTATGCTTAAGGCAGCGATTATAGACGATGAGTATTCTGCCAGGCAGACCCTTGAGAAAATGTTACAAATGTATTTGAATGATAGCATTCAGATAGTTTTTGCGGCAGATAACCTAAAGGACGGGGTATCTTTAATAAAACAATATTTGCCTGACATTGTATTTTTAGATATTTCGATGCCTCAACAGTCAGGTTTTGATCTTTTCAATTATTTCGACACCATTAATTTTGATATTATTTTTGTAACCGCACATCAACATTATGCTATCAATGCAGTTGGCTTAGGCGCTTCTGGATATTTGCTAAAGCCTATAAAGCCCCAACAACTTGTGGATACGATTAACAAAATTGCAAATAAAAAAAGTAAGCAAACAGCTACTTCAACAACAGACCTGAACACAACTTATAATAAATGCAAACTATTGGTTAATCAGCAAAAAGGCTTACACATTGTATCGTACAACGAAATTAGAGTTATAATAGCGGACGGTAATACTTGTAAAATTATAAAAACAAATGGCGATTCGCTCTTAGTTAATCGCACCATTGGTAGTATTGAAGGCTCTTTACCCAAAAACCACTTTTTCCGTACCCACCGATCATACATCGTAAACCTCAATTATATTACAGAAATAGATAAGGAAAAAAATTTAATTGTTTTAACAGATATAGAAACTCCCTTGGCATCCGCCAACCTTAAGCTATTGACAGATAAGCTATCTAAATTATACGAGAATTTAGCCTAATTTAAAGCATTCCGTTATCAATCATTATTATAATGTGCTCAACCATAGCATCATTACCGCTACTGTTATATTCATCTTTAAGGTTAGAACCAAAAATACGTGCTACCGATTGCCACATAAAAGCCGAGAAGCCACCTTTAAGTTCTTTAATTAATTCATAACTCGTATCGCCTGTTTCCCTGTCTATCAATTTAATAAGCATCCTGCCCTGCGAATAGGTCAATTTTTTTAAAGGCTGTTCAAACTCACTAAAAAGCTCTTTCTCTGCTTGCTTAACAAATATTTTTCTTCGCCTCTCACCCTTTATCGTATCCAGCGACAAAGCAATTTGATTAAGCTTATAATTAGCCAAACGAGCATAAGGCAACGTTTTTTTTATATTTATAACCAACCTGCTATATCTATATTGCTCCCTATTGTTCTTGAACTTCCAGGGAGGCATCACTTTTATTTCATCAATATAAACATGCGGAAGCGTATCACCATCAATAATTTTTTGAGGCACGAAAGTAACTCCGGGATGTATTGAATCCCTTAACTGACCATACGAGGAGATGCTCGACATCAGTAAAAAAAACAATATGAATACGCTAATCCTAACCATTTATATAAACTATGTGCCTTACAAAGCTAATTAAAAATTAGCAATCGGAACAAGAGCATAAAAAAAACCGATCTGTATTGGATCGGTTTAAAAAGTATCGTTTATTTTAGATGAAAAAAGTCAACTACACGTTAAATCTAAAGTGCATAATATCGCCATCTTTAACCACATATTCTTTACCTTCCACATTCATTTTACCCGCTTCTTTGCAAGCTAGCTCCGTTTTATATTTTATATAATCGTCATATTTAATCACTTCGGCTCTAATAAATCCTTTTTCAAAGTCGGTATGAATAACGGCGGCTGCTTGCGGAGCCCTATCGCCTTTATGGTAAGTCCAGGCTCGTACCTCTTTTACACCTGCTGTAAAATAAGTTTCTAAGTTTAAGAGTTTATAGGCCGAACGTATCAATTTGGCCACACCCGATTCCTTTAATCCTATATCTTCCAGAAACATTTGGCGTTCTTCAAACGAATCCAGCTCCGCAATGTCGGCTTCTGTTTGTGCCGCAATCACCAGCACTTCGGCATTTTCATCGGCAACGGCTGCCTTAACGGCTTCTACATGTGCATTTCCCTCCAGCACTGATCCTTCATCCACATTGCAAACGTAAACTACAGGCTTATTAGTAAGCAAAAAGAGTTCCTTGGCCAGCTTCTGCTGCGATTCCTCTAATTGAACCGAACGTGCCGACTTTCCCGCTTCCAATGCTGACTTATATATATTTAAAAGATCGACCAATTTTTTCATATCCGGATCTTTGGAAGTCTTGGCCGCCTTTTCCGATTTTTGCAATCGGGCATCCACGGTTTCCAAATCCTTTATTTGAAGTTCCATATCAACCACTTCTTTATCGCGTACCGGGTTTACCGAACCATCTACATGGGTTACATTGTCGTTATCGAAGCAACGCAACACGTGGATAATAGCATCTGTTTCGCGTATATTTGACAAGAACTTATTACCTAAGCCCTCTCCTTTGCTTGCCCCTTTAACTAGGCCAGCAATATCAACAATCTCAACTGTTGCTGGCAAAACCCTCTGGGGCTTCACTAATTCTTCTAGTTTTATCAATCTATCGTCGGGCACAGTAATAACACCCACGTTAGGTTCAATTGTACAGAACGGAAAATTGGCCGACTGGGCTTTCGCGTTCGATAAGCAATTAAATAAAGTTGACTTACCCACATTGGGCAAACCCACTATT
The DNA here is from genome assembly GCA_024635585.1 of Saccharicrinis sp. Lineage (GTDB taxonomy): Bacteria > Bacteroidota > Bacteroidia > Bacteroidales > Marinilabiliaceae > Saccharicrinis. Next base: position 9,375 of record JAGXIP010000110.1, read on the forward strand.
CCACATTGTAATCCCATCTTATATGTTTATTTCAGTATCAATGTAAATTCAACTCAAAAATTTGTGCAAAAGTACATCAAATATTTGGCTTGATGAAAATTTGAAAAATTATCTTTAAATACGCAAAAAAGGCTACCTGTACAGATAGCCTTTTTTCATTTTATAATCTGAACGATAAATTACATATTCATACCACCACAAACATGAATGGTTTGTCCGGTTACGTAGGCCGAAAGGTCGGAACCCAGATAAACACAGGTGTCGGCAACATCCTGGGGTGTACCTCCACGTTTCAACGGTATTTGACTTTCCCAGGTTTTCCGTACCTCTTCGGATAGCGCACCAGTCATTTCGGTTATGATAAAACCAGGTGCAATGGCATTATGACGAATACCTCTAGCACCCATCTCTTTGGCTGCCGATTTGGTGAAACCGATAATACCTGCTTTTGATGCTGAATAGTTACACTGATTTGCATTTCCTGAAACACCAACCACCGAGCTCATGTTTATCACACTTCCGGAAGCCTGTTTCCACATGATAGGCTGAACGGCTTGTGTAAAGTTAAAAACCGATTTAAGGTTAACATTGATAACCAGATCCCATTGTTGCTCTGTCATTCTTTTTAGAGCGCCATCTTTGGTAATTCCGGCGTTGTTCACCAAAATATCCACACGACCAAAGTCGGCCACTATTTCGGCCACCACACGTTTTGTATCTTCGTAATTACTGGCGTCCGAAGCATAGCCTTTGGCTTTAACCCCCAGTGCATTCAGTTCTTTTTCTGTTTCTTTGGCGGCTTCGTTAATGGCCAAATCAGTAAAAGCCACGTTACAACCATTTTTTGCATAAGTAATTGCAATGGCTTTACCAATACCGCGCGCAGCACCAGTTATAATAGCAGTTTTGCCTTCTAACAACTTCATTTTCAACGTTTTTATATTAGAAATATAGTTTGCAAATTAAAAAATATGCGACAAATGTAATGATTTATATTCAAAACTGCTTGCCTATTAATTCCATTGCTTTTGCCGCACTCATTTTTAAATGGACATCACTTATTTGATGTGTAAAATTTGTTTTGTTGGGGTTTATCTCAACAATGGTAGCTCCGTTTCTTTTGGCTTCGTAAGGCACCCTACATGCAGGCATCACCTCACCTGTTGAACCTATCACCAGCACCAAATCAGCTTTTCGGGCAGCATCAAAACTATTTTGGTAAGCCAATAACGGAATCCTTTCTCCAAAAAAAATAAAATCCGGCTTTAAAAGCCCGTCACATTTTTCGCACACAGGTGGAATCAAATTCAAATCGGTATCGTGCGCATCGACTGTCCATTCACATTTTAAGCATTTCAATTTCTGCGAATTGCCATGAAACTCATATACTTCTTTACTGCCTGCCTTAAAATGCAAATCATCAATATTTTGGGTTATCACTGCTTTAATAATTCCCAACTCCTCTAGTCTTGCCAAAACAATATGAGCGGGGTTGGGTTTAGCATCAGTAAAGAAATCGTAAAATATTTCGCGTATGGCTTTCCAAGAGGGCTTTGGGTTGGATAAAAAATAATCCAGATCCAACAATTGCGGATCATACCTGTTCCAAATACCCTTATCGCCTCTAAAAGGGGGCACCCCGCTCTCCACTGAAATACCCGCCCCCGTAAAAGCAATGGTATATTTCGATTTTTTTAATAACGAAACAACTTTATCTATCATATTATTACAATTTATCACATACTTCTCTCAAGTGTTGCACCCAAATATTTACTACCTCATTGTATTCTGCCAAACCTTTTTGAATTACCTCCACCTCAAACCCTTCCTTTAGCAATATCGATTTCCACGAATGCTCTTCAATACCATCCATATCATTCTTGGCATGGTCGCCAGCCACCGATAAAAATGGGGTAAGCGTTACCTTCTGAAAACCATTTTCTTTTAATATAGGCAAAATGTGTTTTAGTTCAGGGTAGCCATCTATGGTCGCTAAAAAATATTTATCTGATTTTTCGTTCAGATAGTGTTGAAAACCAGCATAAAAAATATTTGAAGGATGAGAAGTGCCATGTCCCATCAGCAACAAAGCACTATTATCATTCACATAGCTGCAAAAGGTTTGGTGAATAAAAGACGCCATTTTCTGAATATCAGCATGCAAAAACAAAAGTGGAGTTCCCAATTCTGCGGCTTCAAATCCTTTGGGTATATTTTTAAATGCTTGCACCGTTAATTTCAGATTGTTGTATTCCTCGCCGGGAATTATGTGTAAGGATTGCACCGCAACATGCGTAAAGCCTCGGTCTCCCATTTTGGCCAGCGCTTCGGAGGGTGAATTAATATGCACGCCACGTGTAGATAAAATTTTGCGAATAATTTTTGAGGTATAAGCCCATTGAACTTCCTCATCAGGAAATTCCGACTTTACAATTTTTTCGATATTATCGAAAGCAATAGCCGCTTCTGGATAGCTAGTCCCGAATGCAACCAATATTATTCCTCGCTTTTTTTCTGTTGTTCTTGTCATTGAGTTTGCTCTCTAATTTTACTTGAAACGAGCCATGAGAGGTGCCTTTTACAAAGGGGAATGATTGTAATGGCGAGTTCCATATGGCAAATGAAATCAAATATAATCCTATGAAATAACAATTATATCAGATATAATAGCAATCCGCTTCTTTTTGTTTACATACTAAATAGCTTTTTTTGGCACAAGTGCAAGTTACAGTAGGAAAATGGATTCTAAAAACATGAACGTTATATCTTCCACATCTTTTTTATTATATTGAGGGCAAATGGATAGATCGTTACCAAAACGTAACGAAATGTAGCAAACAATACTAAAATGAACCTCGAACCCGAAATATCTTTTACTGCATCGCGCAGCTCCGGCCCCGGCGGACAGAACGTAAATAAAGTGAATACGCGCGTTATAGCACGTTTTGATTTAATGGCTTCGCAGATATTGAACGAAGCACAAAAGCACACCTTATTCCATAAACTTAAAAACCGCATTAACAAAGAAGGGCAATTGATAGTTGCCTGCGAAGAAACCCGCTCGCAGCACCGGAACAAAGAAATGGCCATTGATCTTCTCCACCAACTCGTTGGCTTAGCACTAAAGCCTGTAACTAAACGAAAGGCAACCAGACCTACCCGCAACTCAAAACTTAAGCGCTTACAAAGCAAAAAAATACAAAGTCAACGAAAAGAAAACCGACGAAGACCGGACATACAGTGAACAGTAATCAGTGAACAGTAATCAGTGAGCAGCGGTATTTGTAACTTTACTTATTCGTAGTTTATAAGCAAGTATTTAAGTAATATCTTTCATAAAACAATCCAATATATAAATAATATTCACTAATGTATTAATATTATTCAATATTTATTTTATATTGTTGATTTTATAGCTATGTTTGTTCAAACAAACTAAATGAATAAGAATCTACCTTTAATATGTCCTAGTTGCGAAAACTTATTAAAAGTTAAGCAATTACACTGCGAACAGTGCGAAACTGAAATTACAGGATTGTACTCGCTGCCAATTATGTCACGATTAGCTATGGATGACCAAAAATTCATCTTAGATTTCATTAAAGCAAGTGGTAGTTTAAAAGTAATGGCTCAGAACATGAAATTGAGCTATCCGACAGTAAGGAATAGGCTTGACGATATAATAAGTAGCATTAATAAATTGGGAAAAAATGGACAGTAACTATTTGATAAACCCATTTATTCGGATTGCAGGTTACAAATCCCTGTTAATTGGATTTGCTGGATTACTGCTGGTTTCATTTATATCTTACATTACAGGAACTCATTTTAATGGGCTATTATTCGTAGGCTTTGCCAAAGATTCAAAGTTTGTTTATTATTTTTTAGAACATATCATAAGTTGGATTACAATTTTTACTTTTTTGTTTCTATCGGGAATAATTCTATCAAAAACAAAGTTTAGACTGATTGATGTTCTGGGCACTACATTACTGGCAAGGTTACCACTCATTATTGCACCAATTTTACGATTGTTACCCTATTTTCAAAGCTTTGTGTTTCAATCATGGGAGATGTATTTTATATACGGCGCTTATCTTTTGTCGGCATTTTGGACAATTGTATTATTATTTAATGCCTTTAAAATTTCCTGCAATCTCAAAAATGAGAGGTTAATAATTTCCTTTGCGGTCAGTATAATCCTTTCCGAAATAATTACACGATTAATTATCAATTCAATAACCTTTAAAATCTAAACTATGAAAACAACGATTGTATTTTTAGGTGTTTTATTGCTTTCCTCCTTAAACTCTTTCAGCCAAAGCTATAAAAAGCTATCAGATTCGGAAGTGGATAAAAACAAGGTAAAGATTGCACAGGATTTTGCTACAAATTATTTAACACAAGCAAAAAAAGGTGGGTATTATAAAATCCAGGACGAGGCAATCGATATAATTAAAAATTATTTTACCGAACAAAATCAAAAACTAGTTTATCATCAACTTAAAGTACAATTTGGAGATTTCCAGAGTTTAGAATATGCTGAAACATG
>JAGXIP010000111.1 GCA_024635585.1 Saccharicrinis sp.
AAGAGACCTGGAAATCATACTTTTTCGGTTTTCTTTGAAGATCAGTCCGTCTATGGGAATCTTTTAGGCCACGATGTTCATCTTGTAAAATTCAACAATGGATTTAACAATGATGACAAGGCCATTCTGAATGACTGGATGAACTGGTTATTCATAGATTTCGCTGGCACCAGTTTGATTCCTGAAGGGCTAATGGGTCCTTCTCCGGCAAATATTAGCTTCTTGGGTGGTATGCAGGAATTACCTGCAGGTCAAACCGGATACTTTAATGCCGTTCTAACGCCGGGGGATTATGCATTTATAGCAGAAGTCGACGACCCAATGGGTAAAAACCTGTATGTGGAATTTACGATAAATTAGTTCGTGCCCCTTAACATCAAAGCCCGCTTTTATATTCGGAGCCGAATCAGAATTGAAGAGATTTTACAACATCAAATTTTCCGGCTCCGGATTTTTACACCGGCTTTTGTCCATAAGTATTATATTAGTAACTAAATAATCAATTTATGAAAATGTTTTTAAAAATTCTATTTCTGATAATCTTTCAGGTTTTCTTACAAAACCAGAGCTATGGCCAGATTAATTATGGCTCCAATAATGGCCAATACGTTCTGGTTAATGACAGCAAATTATATTATGAGGTATATGGTGAAGGAACCCCATTAATGCTACTTCATGGGGGTATGGGGTCTATCGCAAACTTTAAAAACGTCATTCCTGAACTTTCCCTGCATTTTAAAGTGATTGCACTGGATAGTCCAGGGCATGGAAGGTCTGAACTCATTGACTCTCTAAGCTATCCGATTCTGGCTGATTATGTTGTTGAAGCAATCAAAAAACTTGATCTTGATAGTGTATATATTGCAGGGTACAGTGATGGAGCCATTATAGGATTACTTGCAGCACACGATAAACCGGAAAAAATCAAGCGCGTTGTTTTCGGAGCTGGCGCGCTCAGCTTGAATGCCTCTACTCCGGAAGGGATTGATATGCTAAAGGGTTTAACTCCTCAGAATCTGCCTGCGAGTTATGAGCTGACATATAAGGAGAAATCACCTAATCCGGAAATGTGGGAAAAATTTGTTTTCAACTCCAAAACGATGTGGTTAGATGAGGTCTGGATCCCAAAATCAAAATTAAAAAATATTAAAAGCCGGACACTAATTCTATTTGGAGACCGCGACCCATATATTCCTTTTGAACATGGCATCGAAATCTATAACGCGATCCCGAAAAGTGAGTTTTGTGTCTTACCAAATACACAACACAATGTCTATACCGATCCTGAAATGGTAAACAGCATTCTAATTGATTTTCTTTCCCGGAAATAACCCGGTGAAATTACATAGCATTGATTACCAATGTGTTTATATTTTATTATATTTATAGTTAGCAACTGGAGGATTTGCATAAGAAGGCATTGTAACTTCTTATGCTTCCTGATGATATTTCCCGTAATAACAGGGAGCTAATATCTCAGAATACCAATTTATGCCTTGAACACATAGGAAATTCGATACTAACAACAACCAATAAAACCAGTTATTATGAAAAATCAAGACTTCAAAAAAACAACCCGTAAAAAGTTTTTGCAGCAATTAGCAATGGGGGCAGGAGCAGTGGGTGCCGGAATCTGCTTTCCCGGAATCCTGTCAGCCCGGGAATTCTCCATGGGTAAAACCAATAGTCCTAAAAATGTTTTGATCATTGGTGCCGGGCTGGCTGGTTTGTCAGCAGCCTGGGAATTGAAAGAGGCAGGTCATAAGATAAGGGTGCTGGAAGCCCGTGAGCGTCCCGGTGGCCGTGTTTCAACACTTAGGGAGCCTTTCGCCCAAGGTTTGTATGCAGAAGAAGGAGCCGCAGCCTTTTCCGAATCCTACACACACGCTTTACGTTATATAGAAAAATTCGACTTGAAACGGATTCCCTGGGCGATGCCTGCCGCACCGGTTGTACATCACTTGAAAGGAAAGAGGTTTACGGTTGCACCCGGCGAAAAGGTGAAATGGCCCTACACTCTGACTCCCGAAGAACAGGAATTAGGTCCCTGGGGAATAGTGGAAAAATATATTATCCAAACCCTCCCTGAAGAAAGGGCAGAATCACAAAAATGGGATCAACCACCCCTCGTTAATCTGGATGACACTTCGCTTTACGATTATATGATTTCGCAGGGAGCCAGTGAAGGAGCGGTGGAGTTGGTGCAGAATACCCAATGGTTTGCTGCAATTCCGGAAAAAACTTCGGGGCTTTCCATGGCGGTTTCAGACTTTGGCTTATTTATGGGAGCCCTTCCCTTTGTGTTAGCCGGTGGAAACGATCAATTGCCACGCGCCATGGCTGATGCGATAAAGGAAAACATAGAATACGGAACGGAAATAACAGCAATAAATGACTCGGGTGAAACTGCCATAATAGTTGGAAAAAAATCAGGTGAAACTGTGCGTTTTGAAGCAGATTATGTCGTGTGTACACTGCCGGCTCCGGTACTGAAAAAGATAGAGATGGTGCCTAGATTATCAACAGCCAAACAGGCGGCAATCAACAATCTGCCACTTTTGGATATTACACGAACCTATTTACAGATGAAAAAACCTTTCTGGTTGGAAGAAGGAGTAGCAGGTTCCGCATTCAGCGACCTCAGCGCAGGTCAAGTAAATGGGTATACACATCCGAACGGTGCAGAAAACAGACCGGCTATTCTGGAAAGCTTTGTGGCGGGTCCGCAGGCAACAAGTATGGGAAAATTGCCAAAAGAGACTTTAAAAGCTAAGGTGTTGAAGGATATGGATGAAATCCATCCCGGAGCAACTGTTAATTTTGAATCAGTGTACATAAAAGCATGGAGTGAAGATCCTTATGCTTTGGGTGGCCCCAGCTGGCCGGCTCCCGGTGATGTAACCAAATACCTGGAGCATCTCCAGAGCCCACATGGAAGAATCCATTTTGCCGGGGAACATACCAGTATCCTGCGCAGCACCATGGAAGGCGCCCTGCGTTCGGGCGCACGTGCCGCAAAAGAAATACACGATGCAAAATAAACAATCTTTAGTTTGATTGTTGGGAATCGCTACGTTGAATCTTCGATTCCCCGCTTTCCTCCTTCATTAGTATCACTTATTGCGGGGGGACAAGGTACGCGGGGATAAAAAAAAAGGAGCCCTTCTCCCCAGAGGACTCCCTTTTATTTCAGACTAGTTTTAAACCGATAATTGATTGGTTTTCAAAATTCAAATTGTGCCTTTTTTCCAGGCCGGAATGGATTTTTATAGAGCCGGAAATTTTGCAGATGCATTTGGTCCAAATGGATTCGGAGGGTTACCAGACTGGTTTTATGATGTTCAATTTACAGGTGGAAAAGGCTTAATTGACCCCAATAAGACAGCTATTTCTACAGTTCAGCTTGATCCCGGAACCTATGTCATAGAATGTTAAGTTAAAAACTTAAATGGAGTATTCCATACCACTACGGGAATGATCGATCAAATAATTGTAACCGATGAACAAAACGGTAATAATGAGCCAAAAGAAGATGTCGCATTAACCATAAGCAGCACCAATGGTATTGTTCTTCAAGATGAAATCAAGAGACCTGGAAATCATACTTTTTCGGTTTTCTTTGAAGATCAGTCCGTCTATGGGAATCTTTTAGGCCACGATGTTCATCTTGTTAAATTCAACAATGGATTTAACAATGATGACAAGGCCATTCTGAATGACTGGATGAACTGGTTATTCGTAGATTTTGCTGGCACCAGTTTGATTTCTGAAGGTATAATGGCTCCTACTCCTGCAAATATTAGCTTCCTGGGTGGTATGCAGGAATTACCTGCAGGCCAAACCGGTTATTTTAATGCCGTTCTAACGCCCGGGGATTATGCATTTATAGCAGAAGTCGATGATCCAATGGGTAAAAACCTGTATGTGGAATTTTCTATAAATTGGGTTTGTACCGGTACATATGAAGTCCGGTCACAAAGACTTTCACGAAAATCATCAGTTCCCGTTGATGATTTTCTTTTATCTATATAATGTAGTGAAGCTTGATTGATGTAAGACTCGAAGACTTAAGACGGAGGAGAAAAATTCCAAGCACCCAATTTTAAATTCCAAAAGGCGTCAGTGGTTAGATGACGAGTGACGGGGGTTTAGAATAGAGAATAGAAAAGAGACATGCAGCTATCAGCTGACAGCTGACAGCTAATTTGTTGACTTAGGACTAAATGGGAAGCTTAGTTAAATACTTAAAATGCTGTTATTAATAAACTTCTTAATGCTGATTAAGTATTTGAATCACGAGATTTAGGAAAGGTAGAAGTTACGTTGGCCGGAAATAAATAATTAACTAAAAAACAGATAAAATGGCAGTAACAAAAAAATAGTGAAAGCAGCAGGAACAGTAATTCAACTCATCGCAAAAAAAACACAACCTTTAGATTGATGTGGGTTTTTAAATTTCCTTAGTCATTTATAATAACCATGATAATTATTGTTAATAAACCCTTGGTAGTATCAAACTTAAAATATGGTGAAGTTACCTATATTTTCTATCTTTAATCCCGCATTCAAAAGACTTTTATGGATTTATCGAAGTACATCCGCACCATAAACGACTTCCCGAAACCCGGGATCGTTTTTAAAGACATCACACCCTTACTTAATAGTCCTGAGGCGACTTCATCTTGTTTGGATCAACTCATTGAAATGCTACAAGGCCAAAAAGTTGATAAAGTTGTGGGTATTGAATCCCGCGGCTTTTTCTTTGCCACACTCCTCGCCCACCGTTTGAATGCCGGTTTTATTCCGATAAGGAAACCGGGGAAGTTACCTCATAAAACCATCAGTCGCAAGTATGCCCTGGAATATGGTGATGACCATATTGAAATGCACGAAGATGCCATTGAGGAAGGCGATTTGATTTTACTTCACGATGATGTACTCGCCACAGGTGGAACTGCAAAAGCCGCCTGTGAGCTCATTGAGCATTTGGGGGGAAAGATTGTACAATGT
>JAGXIP010000112.1 GCA_024635585.1 Saccharicrinis sp.
AATAGCTTTTATATGTGAGACAGAAGTATTTGACCGTTAGTTATTTTTTGTTGGCATAGGTATCTTCCTGCTGACCTCAAAAATTGGAATTATGAGTTTTAAGAATTTGAAGTGTGATTCTGAATATGCTATCGTTAATCCGAAAGACGCATACACTAATACGAAAAATAAATAAAGCCGTTAGCCTATGGCTACTAGCAAATGGCCATCTGCCGTCCGCCATCCACCCGCTGCTATTAGCTAAATGCTATCCGCCAACAGCTAAAATTTTTAAATATGAACAAACAAAAATCTACATCTCCATGGGCTTGGGTGCCCACCCTTTATTTTGCACAAGGGATACCCTACGTGGTTGTAATGACCGTTTCGGTGATTATGTACAAGCGTTTAGGTATATCCAATACCGATATTGCACTTTATACCAGTTGGTTGTATTTGCCTTGGGTTATTAAGCCTTTGTGGAGTCCGGTGGTCGATTTGCTTAAAACAAAGCGATGGTGGATTATTATTATGCAATTGCTCATAGGTGCTGGCTTGGCAGGTGTAGCACTAACTATTCCTGTACCCAACTTTTTTAAATTTACCTTGGCATTTCTTTGGCTGCTGGCATTTAGTTCTGCCACGCACGACATTGCTGCCGACGGTTTTTACATGTTGGGACTTAACGAGCATAAACAGGCCTATTTTATTGGTATCCGTAGTACCTTTTATCGTATTTCGATGATAACGGGGCAGGGCTTACTGATTATTCTGGCTGGTTTTATTGAGTCTTCGTCGGGATTAGAACCTGTAAATTTTTCGGTTTCGACACAAAAAAATCCCACAGAATGGATTGTACCTAACGATTCGGTTTATGTTTCGAGGCAAAGCGGAGAATTGAGTTTTGTATTAGATACCGATCAAATTGCATTGGGTACAAACAAGATAGACAAGGCCAAGGCTGATGAAATAAAAACATGGGCGAAAGAGCATAATATAAAAAATGGTTTTGTTATTGAAGAAGAAGTGCTGGCTAAATCAGATTCGTGGTGGTCGCGCCATGTTTCGGATCCTTTGAAATCAACTTTGAAAGAGAAATTTGGCAAAAATGCTAACGTGCCGTCAAAAAGTGATGCGCAAGGTAATATTGCTGCCATAGGTATTCGTTTGTCTACAGCTCCCGAGGAAGGTGAAACGGTGGTGCTTAACATGGATCGTAACAAGGGAGCCAAAGATTTATCGCTGATAGAAGGGCAACGCCTGACTTTTACTGCCGCTAACTGGAATAAAAATGCACAGGTACTAATCCAGGTCGACCCTAAACTGCAAGGTGTTGTGTCTACAAGCTTTAAGGGTTTGTCAGGTAATATTCCCTTGGCGTGGTCAGTTACCTTTTTTGTACTGGCTGGACTGTTTGTTACTTTCCTGATTTACCATCGTTTTATACTGCCAAAACCAGCAGGCGACGTGCCAGTTTCGCAAGGCAGCAGCATGTTTAAAGAGTTCGGACAAACTTTTGTATCTTTCTTTAAAAAGGATAATATCGGCATGGCCATGCTTTTTATACTTGTGTTTAGGTTGGGCGAGAGTCAGTTGGTAAAATTGGCTTCGCCCTTTATGTTAGATGCTAAAGAAATTGGAGGTTTGGGTTTAACCACGGGCGATGTGGGATTAATTTATGGTACCATAGGTATCTTGTTTTTAACCCTTGGCGGTATTCTGGGTGGTTGGGTTGCCTCACGTAATGGCCTTAAACATTGGATTTTTTGGATGACGCTGGCCATCAACCTTCCCAATCTCACCTATGTATATTTATCGTATTACATGCCCGAGAGTATGTGGTTGATAGCATCCAGCGTGGCGGTTGAGCAGTTTGGTTATGGCTTTGGTTTTACCGCGTTTATGCTCTATTTGATTTATTTTTCGCAAGGTAAAAGCAAAACAGCGCATTATGCCATCTGTACCGGCTTTATGGCGTTGGGCATGATGATTCCTGGAATGGTATCTGGGTGGCTGCAAGAAATTATTGGTTATCAAAACTTCTTTATCTGGGTGATGATATGTACCATCCCTAGTTTTGTAATCATCAAATTTCTGAAAATAGATCCAAGCTTCGGTTTAAAGAAAGCGCAGGAATAAATTGTAACCACTAAGGCATGGAGGACACTAAGAAATACTTAGAAATAGGATAGAAAAATATAGAAATATCTTAGTGTTTCTCTGTGTTCTTAGTGTCTTAGTGGTAAAACTTTTATTTTCAACAATTAATACTATAGTCCTTTAATCTATATCTCAACAATATGAATAAAATAATAAACACCCTTCTGATTATCTGCTTTTTGCTTCCCATTAAAACACATGCCAGAAATTATCCCAAACGCGAAATGCGGGCGGTATGGATTGCTTCGGTGGCCAATATTGACTGGCCATCAAAGGCAGGTCTTACTGTTGATTTGCAAAAGAATGAAATGGAAGAGTTGCTGGATCTGGCCAAAGAATACAAGATGAATACTGTTATCTTTCAGATACGTCCAGCCACAGATGCTTTTTATCCATCAACATTAGAACCTTGGTCGCAATGGCTTACCGGGACACAGGGCAAAGCGCCCGACCCGTTTTACGATCCGCTTCAATTTACCATTGATCAGTGTAAAAAGCGCGGTCTAGACCTTCACGTATGGCTTAACCCTTATCGTGCCGTGGCGGATACCCTTCGTAGTTCTGTTGCCCCGAATCATCCCATCAAACAGCACCCGGAGTGGTTTGTTAAATATGGCAAAACGGCTTATTTTAATCCGGGGCTTCCCCAAACGAGAAATCATGTGGCCAAAGTGGTTGCCGATATTGTTAGACGCTATGATGTGGATGCCATTCACTTCGACGATTATTTTTATCCTTATCGTATTGCCAACGTAGAATTTCCGGACCAAGCTGCTTTTGAAAAGTATCCCAGAGGTTTTGCGCCTGATAAAAAAGACGATTGGCGCAGGGACAATGTGAACCTTATTATAAGGCAGCTTAATGATACCATCAAATCCATTAATCCTCATGTGGAGTTTGGTATATCCCCTTTTGGTGTTTGGCGCAACCAGCACATCGATCCAAGCGGCTCGGCAACAAAAGCAGGGCAAACTAATTATGACGATTTGTACGCCGATATCTTAAAGTGGCAAAAAGAAGGCTGGATCGATTATGTAACGCCCCAAATTTATTGGCATATAGGAATGGAGGTAGCCGATTATGCCGTTATTGCCGATTGGTGGAGCAAGAATGCCTACGGTTGTTTGGTATATACAGGTCAGGCATTTTATAAGCTCGATAAAAAATCGAAGACAAGAGAATGGCGATCGCCAAAGCAAATAGAAAAGCAAATTAAGCTCAACAGAACCATCCCCAATATTGGAGGTAGCATGTATTTTAGTGCCAAATCTATGCGAGTTAATCCTTTGAAGCTGAAGGAGAGGATAACAAGAAGAGTATACAAGTACGATGCTTTACCGCCTATTAATTTGCGTATAGAACAGGCGCTGGCCGAAGCGCCCACCAATGCTATCATGAGTGTAGAAAATGATAAATTGCAATTGAAATGGGAGCCCGGCAAAAACAACAAATATTTTGTGGTATATAAATTCAGAAAGGGAAAACCAGGCAGCACCGAAAATGCTGAAAATATTTTGCGTGTGACGGGTAAAACCAGTATTGTTGGCGAAATAAACCGCTCAACCAATCCTGATAAGTACTATTATATGGTTACAGGGATAAGCAAAACTAACCAGGAATCGGTAAGTGTATTTTTTAGACAAGAGTAGGCGAGGAGCGGAGAGACCTATTGGCGACGCTAGACCCGACAGCGTCTAAAAGCGGAAAACATACAGCGAATAGTGTAAAGTAAATAACATAAAGAGATAATGGAAATAAGATAGAAATATAAGAAAATAAAAGAGCGAGGAGTTTCAAATAATTTCTTGATACTTGATACTTGATACTCATATCTTGATACTTGATACTCATATCTTGATACTTGATACTCACATCTTGATACTTGATACTCACATCTTGATACTCACATCTTGATACTTGATACTCACATCTTAATACTAATTATAAACAAATGAAAAAAACGGAACGTTATTTGGCTCTCGATGTACTGCGAGGTATTACAGTAGCCGGAATGATATTGGTAAACACCCCCGGAAGCTGGTCTTATGTCTATCCACCGCTTCGTCATGCCGAATGGCACGGATGTACACCCACTGATTTGGTATTTCCCTTCTTCCTTTTTGTGGTGGGGGTTTCGGTGTTTTTTTCTTTCCTAAAATATGGAAACACTTTAAATAAAGAATCCTTGCTCAAAGTGGGCAAGCGCACTGTGTTAATATTTGCCATCGGGTTGTTCCTGAACTCATTTCCACAATGGGACATGGACTATTCTACCTTGCGTATTATGGGTGTTCTTCAACGTATCGCTCTTGCCTATGGTATTGGTGCACTACTGGTGTTATCGCTTAGGTTTAAACCTTTGCTGATGGTTTCGGGCGGCTTGCTTCTGCTCCATTGGGCTCTGCTTTATTATTTAGGTGGTTCTGCTCCCTATAGTCTGGAACAAAATGTAACTATTCCTTTTGATTCTTTCGTTTTAGGCGAATCGCACATGTACCACGGCTTTGGTATTCCCTTTGATCCTGAAGGACTTTTTAGCACTTTGTCGGCAGTGGTTACGGTGATTGTGGGTTATGCAGTGGGGCATTTGATAAAAGCATCGTCAAAAAAACAATTGCCCACCCGCTTACTGCTTGTTGGTGGAGCTTTGGCCTTAGCTGGTTGGCTTTGGAGTTTTGCCCTACCCCTCAATAAACCTATGTGGACGGGTTCTTATGTGCTTTATACAGGTGGTTTAGCAACCATGTTTTTAAGTTTACTTGTATGGCTGATTGATGTGCGGGGCTATAAGAAATGGACTTCATTTTTTATCGTTTTCGGAATGAACCCGCTGTTTATATTTGCCTTCTCTGGTCTGTGGGCGAAGATTCTGGGGCGTGTGATAAAAATAACAACAGAATCTGGCGAATCAATGTCGGCCTCTAAAGCACTTTATGAGAATATTTTTGTGCCTTTGGCCGGAAACATGAACGGTTCCTTACTTTATGCCCTGACACATATCGTGTTCTTCTGGTTTTTAGGTTGGATACTTTATAAAAAGAAGATTTTTATTAAAGTGTAATTGGTTGGAGCAAAATTTAAATTGTTACGATTACGGGGCCAGGTTCTATGATGCCAGTCTGGGGAGATGGCACTGCGTTGACCCGATGGCAGAAATGGGTAGGAGATGGATTCCATACAACTATGCGATGAACAACCCAATTAGGTTTATTGACCCCGATGGAATGTGGCCGTGGCCAGCTGGTTCTGAAGAGATTGGGAATTTTGGTAGGCATATAGTAAATTCAATAGATGATTTTCAAAATGATGTAGAAGATTTCGTTAGTGAGGTTGGTGAAGTTGCAGCAGATGTAGCTGGTGCAGTTGGAGATTTTCTTACACAAAAAGATGGTCTTGAATTCACCGGTGGAGCTGGAGATCCAGGGATAAAAACAGAACATTCAACATATGCCGGTGATATAGGTGAGCTCACAACCCTTATAGGAGGTGCAGCGGCAGGATCATTTTCGACTCCAGGACTCCCTGTTGCAACGGTATTGGCTAAGGTAACCGGAGTTGTTTCCGAAGTAAACTCGTCCAATGAAAATTCAGAAAGCGAAGAGCCATCTACAAATTCTTCTACAACAACAACGGAATTGGAGCCTAAAAGTGTTATGGCATGGGGTTCAGGAGATTCATTAGGAGTTGCAAGAACACGAGACTCATTATCTAATGGTGAAATTACTTATTACCAATGGAATGTTGATAATGGTGAAAGAATAAAGATTGACAGTTCTGAATGGACTAATGCATATATTAACTGGTAATAAGATGAAAAAGACATTATTTTATATTTTAGTTTTTGTAACTCTCTGGGGGTGTTCAGAAAATACCGTAAAGGAGTATTTTGACAATGGAGATTTGAAAAGCATATTTTCTTTTAAGAATGACAGTGTATTACATGGAAATTGTAAATTCTATTTTAAAGAAGGTGGAATTTCAGAAGAAAAGATATACAGCGATGGTACTTTAAAACTTCATAAAGCATATTTTAAGACAGGAGAATTGAGATACGAAGCTCAGATGGAAGGAGATTTAAGAAATGGTGTGAGTAAAGATTATTATAAAAATGGAGCGATTAAAGTGAAGGCTGAGCTACTGTTTGGAGGTCTTAAAAAGTATGAGAAATATGATTCAATTGGTAATAAAACATACTGGTATGAGACACTTAACGAAGAAAGTCTACCAAAATTCAGTAAAGATTTTATAGATATAAAAGACGTTACTGATTCTGGATTTTACGTACAAGTAGTAGTTCCGGGCATATCTCCATTTCAAACAATACCCATAATGGCTAGAGGAGATGGAAAAGTTATTGATGATAGTAAAGCGTTGTGGTTTATAGATCCTAGGCAGTCTAATGATTCTTTATTAAAGATTGGTGTTCGAATTGCACTAAATGATACAACCTATAAGATTCTTGGTTGGAAAGAGATAGTTCTGTCAAAAATCAAGGGTAGTTAACCCCACTATCACACGAATTTTCCGCTCACACGGATATATTAAGTACCCCTAGCTGCCGCACGATTGTATCGTGTGATAAAGAGATATTAACAACAAAAGCTGTATTTAGAAATAAGTGCAACTGATTTTACTATATGCTATTTGGGAAACGATCCTGACTATAAAAAACCCTTATCCCTTGCAACTACCAGGGCTCATCAACTAGCCATGAGTGTAATGATGTATAGTCCTCTTCAACATGTTTTATGGTATGCCAAACCCGGTATTTATCATGTTCCCGCAGAGGTTGAGCTTTTCACTATCTTGCCGGTAGCCTGGGATGATTTCAAATTAGTAGCGGGTGATATGGGCAGTTACGTTTCTATGGCTCGACGAAAGGGAGACGTCTGGTTTTTAACAACAATGAATAATAGTGTTGGCCGTACTTTATGGGTTCCATTAGATTTTTTAGAACCCAATTGCGATTATAAGGTGATAATATATAAGGATGCAGATTCAAAAACCATTAATAAAGTTGAAACTACCCTTGAACAATTGAAGAATGAGGGGGTCGTATTAAACAATGCGCTACATATTTCATTAAAAAGTAATGGGGGAGAAGTGGTTGTGTTCGGGGAAAGGAACTATACGAGCATCCACAATCCGGATGGGAATGTTCGCCCGAAATTAAAACTTTACCCAAACCCAGCTTTTGATATACTAAATGTTGATTTAGAAGCTTTGGAATCGCCAACGGTGCGAATCTGGAGTCTCGCAGGAGAAAAAGTTTATGAGCGTAAATTTCAGTCCCCATCTGCTATCCTCCAAATAGATATAAGCAAACTCAATAAAGGTGTTTACATTGAGGTTGTTGAAACTTTACAAGTAAAATTTACAGAGCTTTTTGTCATTAAGTAAAAGTAGCTCTCAATTATTACTATACAAGTTATCAGGTTGCGCATTTGCCCCAATCTACTCATACAAATAGTACTTCTGCGCTTTCTTTTTAAAACCTTCGATGTCTTTGCTCCACATCTTTTCTATATCGCTTACCTGCCATCTCTTGGTAAATTCTTTTCGTACTTTGTCGGTTCCACACACCTTGTCGAACATACTTAAACGGGACTCATCACATAATTCAAACACGTTGTGCTGAGGCCATAATTTATGCGCTTCCTGAAGTATATAAAATTGTACGAGCGATAAGGGTGCTTTATCATAATCTATAAAATGAACCTGTACACCATGTACCATCGTACCTTTTGAAACACTATAATAAGGCTTAAAATGTACGGGCCGGAAAATGATACCTGGTAATTGCAAGTTGTTCATATTGTGAGCCAGACTGTCGGCATTGATATGCTCGGCAGCAAACAGTTGAAAGGGCAAGGTATATCCCACACCAATGTTATAAACATACAGCTCGCCCAATATGCCCGAAACAGGATAAAAAAACGATGAGTTGGCATGAGGAATATGAGGCGACGAGGGAACCCAAGGCAGGTTGGTATCTACAAAGTTCATATCACGTTTCCAACCTTCCATTTTTATCACCGTTAAATCGCATTTTACTTTATTGCTGAGGTGTCCATCATCATTCAGTAATTGGGCTAATTCGCCTACGGTTAAACCATGTACATAAGGTATTTTAAACTGGCTCACAAAGGATATAAATTCAGGTTCGGTAATAACACCTTCCATTTTTAATCCTCCCAACGGATTAGGTCTGTCTAAAACCACCATCTTAATATTATTTTCGGCTGCTGCCTCCATGGCTAATCCTAGGGTGCTGATGTAGGTGTAGGATCGCGAGCCAATATCCTGAATATCATAAACCAGCACATCAATACCTTTAAGTATTTCGGCACTTGGCTTTTTGTTTTTTCCATAAAGGCTGTAAACGGGCAATTTTGTTTTTGGATCGGTAAAAAACTCCACAAAGTCGCCGGCAGAATAATCACCTCGTACACCATGCTCAGGGCCATAAAGTGCTTTCAGT
>JAGXIP010000113.1 GCA_024635585.1 Saccharicrinis sp.
GAAAATATATGATACGCTATCTTGTAATTGCACTCTTCCTATCGCTAGTATTCCAAAATTTGAATGCTCAAAACGATACACTTATTTCGTTTGTGGGAGTTGGCGATATGATGTTGGGTACTGATTTCCCCAAAAAGGAATACCTGCCGCCTAACAACGATCCCCGCCCATATATTTCCGAAGCTGTACCATATCTGCAACAGGCTGATGTGACCTTCGGCAATTTGGAAGGTTGTTTTTTAGATGAGGGTCCCGTTGTAAAGCAGTGCAAGGACACCACTAAGTGCTATGCTTTTAAAATGCCCGAGCATTATGCTCTTATTTTTAAGGAGTCTGGTTTCGATTTTCTCGGTCTGGCTAATAACCATATCCGCGATTTTGGACAGGTTGGAACGCAAACGACCCGTTATCATCTGGATAAGATGGACATGGCATGGGCTGGTTTGTTGGATAAGCCCACCGATACTTTGCGCGTTAAAGGTGTTAAGATAGGCATGGCCGCCTTCTCGCCAAATACAGGCACGTTAGATATTAACGACTTGCCAGGAGCTATTGGTATTGTCAGCAACTTAAAAAAAGACTGTGATATTGTTATTGTTTCGTTTCACGGAGGGGCGGAAGGTGACGAACATCAGCATGTAACGCGAGAATCCGAAATATTTTACGGCGAAAACAGGAGCAATGTGTATGAATTTGCTCATGCCATGATAGATGCCGGGGCAGATATTATTTTTGGGCATGGCCCTCATATTACCCGGGCCATGGAAGTTTATAAAAATAGGTTTATTATTTACAGTTTGGGGAATTTTGCCACCTACTCGCGTTTTAATTTGACAGGAGCCAATGGTTTAACACCCATCATAAAGGTATATACCAACCGTAAAGGAGAGTTTGTTAAAGGAGAGATTATTCCATTTAAGCAGGTGAAAAATGTAGCATTAACCTACGATCACAGCAAAGCGGTTATCTACAAAATTAAGGATCTTACCAAAATTGATTTTCCTGAATTCAATCACCGTTTAATGATTGAACCCAATGGTAAATTCAGTATGCCTTTTGAACAAAAAATGAAACCCAAAGGGCTTGAACTCAATTTTGGTGCTGTAAAGTAAAGGGCATAGATTTTTTGCTATTTTTGTGCTTTAATATTTATTGATTGATTTTTGGGATGAATACAAACGATTTGGCCGCCGAGGAAAAACAGCTTCTTCTGGATAAAAGATATCTGCGTATGGCACATGTATGGGCCGAAAATTCATATTGCGAACGACGACAGGTTGGTGCTTTGCTCGTGAAGGAAAAGATGATTATCAGTGATGGATATAATGGAACACCTTCGGGTTTTGAGAATAACTGCGAGGATGAGAACAATATTACCAAACCTTATGTTTTACATGCCGAAGCCAACGCTATTACAAAGGTAGCACGGTCAAACAACAGTTCGGAAGGGGCAACCCTTTATGTTACTTGTTCTCCGTGCATCGAGTGTGCCAAGCTAATTATTCAATCGGGCATTGTGCGCGTGGTTTATAATCAACAATACCGCGTAGAGGATGGTGTTAATTTATTAAAACGAGCAAATATCAAAACGGTTAGCATTGAAATGTAAACCTTTGATATTTATATTATTGAAATATAAAAGATGAGTTATAACAATACAAAAAATCAAATACTTGGCCCTATTGTTTTGGCCATGGTATTAATAGCAGGAATAATTATTGGTTATGCACTATTACCTGCAAAGTCTGGTTCGCGCAGCCCTTTGGTTATTTACCCTAAAACAAATAAAATAGAAGCCATACTAAACCTAATTAGTGAGGAGTATGTGGATACCGTGGATACAGAAAAACTAGAGGAGGAAATTATACCAGAGCTTTTAAAAAAATTGGATCCCCATACGGTGTACATCCCTGCCAAGGATTTACAAAATGTTAATGAAGAACTTTCCAGTGGGTTTGGCGGTATTGGGGTGCAGTTTAGCATTCAAAAGGATACCGTTATGGTTGTGTCCGTTGTTTCGGGTGGGCCATCGGAAAAAGTGGGCATACTTCCAGGAGACAGGATAGTTTCGGTAAACGACTCCGTAATAGCGGGCAACGACATTCAAAACTCCACCGTACTAAACTTGCTACGAGGCGATATGGGCACAGAGGTTACAGTGGGTATAATACGACGTGATTTAAAAGAACCGCTCAAATTTGATATTACCCGTGGTAAGATTCCCATGTACAGTGTAGATGTTTCGTATATGGTTACGGATGAAATTGGGTATATTAAAATAAACCGATTTGCAGCCAATACCTATAGCGAATTTTTGACGGGCATGGCCAAGCTCAAAGCCAAAGGGAGTAAGAAGGTAATTCTTGATTTTCGTGGTAACTCTGGTGGTTATCTAGAAGTGGCCATCAATTTATGCAACGAGTTTTTGCATGCCGGCGATATGATTGTTTATACCGAGGGCAAGGCGAATCCCCGGCAGGAAATCCATGCCAATGGTAAAGGAAGTTTTCAGGATATGGAAGTAGCCGTTTTGATTGACGATTTTTCGGCTTCGGCCAGCGAAATATTTGCAGGTGCCATTCAGGATAACGACAGGGGAATTGTAGTGGGTCGCAGATCTTTTGGGAAGGGACTGGTGCAAAATCAAATACCCTTAGCCGACGGTTCAGCACTTCGCTTGACAATTGCCAGGTATTATACCCCATCAGGTAGGAGTATCCAAAAACCCTACGATAACGGAACGGAGGAGTATTATATGGATATCATGTCGCGCTATGAGCATGGTGAGTTTTTTAACCAGGACAGTATTAGCGAAAACGATACCTTAAAATACACTACCAAAGAGGGTAGAATAGTTTACGGTGGCGGTGGTATTATGCCCGATTATTTTGTGCCCCGCGATACAACGGCTTTAACAAAGTATTACTATAAAGTAAGAGAAAATGGTTTGATTTACCGCTTCGCCTTGGAGTATGCCGATAATAACCGCGATGCTTTAGAAGGGTTTAAAAAGATAAAGGAACTAAGTACATATCTCGACAAACAACCGCTGTTAAATCGTTTTGTGCAGTTTGCCGACAAGGAGGGTATTAAAATGGATAAAGAACAATTTGCAGTTTCTAAAAATACCATTGAGGTAGAGCTAAAAGCATATGTTGCGCGTAATGTGTTGGATAACGAGGGTTTCTTTCCTATTTTGGGCGAGATTGACGAAGTGCTAAAAGAAGCGGTAAGTCAATTGTCGGATAAAACAGAGCAGTGAGGCCATTTGTGTTATGTATGGTTGTGCGTAGGATAGCAGAGATTTGAAATATGATTAAGGTTTGGCATGGTAACTGCAGCCCTTTTGCGTGCCCGACCTTCAGATTGCGGCAAAGCACTATCTTTGTTTAAAGAAAAAAGTTATGGGATTACTTAGGACAATATTAATTATTCTTGTTTTTTATTATCTGTTTCGTTTTGTGGTACGGCTGATAGCACCCTATCTATTAGCTAAAGGAATGAATAAAATGAACGACCATCTTAAAAGAGAGCAGAGTTTTAAAACACAAAAAAAGCGTGAAGAGGGGAAGGTTACAATACAGAACAACCGAGATTCAGAAAAAAAGATATCGCCAAATTTGGGTGAATATGTTGATTACGAAGAAGTGAAGGATTAATTTTTAGGTAATTAGACTGATAGGTAAATTGGGGTCTTGCCTGGTGAGGAACAGGTAAATGACTATGAAATCATATCTTCTATTTGCCCTTTTATTTCTAGGTTTTCTTATTATCAAAATACGCTACATTACTGTTTTGTTGTCAATTGACCTCACTTCAAATTGCTAAGTGCTTCTTTATCTCCTTACTTAAGTTCGATGAAACACCGCAATCTTTAGCAATGGTATCCCTTTGTGCGATGGCTTCCTGTATCTGACTAATTAGCTCCAGTTGTTTTACGTCTTATTGTCTGGTGTGGGTGATAGAGAATACACATGGATAATATATTAACCAAATGCACTAAAAAATGACATGTTTAACTAATCTGTTGTCTAAAACCCAACATGAAGATTGTCATTTTTTACGAAAAGAATATATACGAGGCCTTTTAAACCTACTATAGGCAAAGAACAATTAAAACATCAATCTACCTAATGTACTTTTTTAATGCCTTCAAAGCACCTTTAACTTTAAACGATCCCAAACCCAAAAAGCAATATTCAAAAAAGCATTATATTGCGCAATTATAATTACTGATAATTTTTAAGAGCTATCGCATCCGCTAAAATTACATTTATGGATAATAATGGATTTATCGGCATGATTGAACATGCCTTAACAACGCACGCACAACAACCATCCTTAAGTGATTTTAAGGGCGAAACATATACTTATCGTCAAGTTGGCGAAAGGATAGGCTGGATTCATGAGTTATTTATTAAGTGCGACATAAAAAAAGGCGACAAGGTAGCTTTGATAGGTCGTAACCTAAGCAATTTTGCAGTTACCTACTTGGCCACAGTTTCCTATGGTGCGGTTATAGTTCCTATATTGCCCGATTTTGGGAGCAATGAGATACATCATATTGTTAACCATTCCGAAGCGAAATTGCTTTTTTGTACCGACAGGATATTTAACATGGTGGATGAGAGTAAGATGCCGGCTATTAAAGGTATTGTTAGTATCGATGATTTTAAGTCACTGGTTAATTGCAAACTTAAACTATCGCAAATAATAGATGCTATTCCACCAGCCAAAACATTTACACTCGAGCACATTAAATTTGCAAGGGTAGAAGAGGACACTTTGATGGTATTATCCTATACCTCGGGCACTTCAGGTTTTTCTAAAGGGGTGATGTTGCCACATCGTAGTATTTGGTCTAATGTGCTCTATGCTCAGGAGCACCTCGATTTGAAACCGGGTAACCGCATTGTTTCATTTCTGCCTTTGGCCCATGCTTATGGTTGCCTTTTCGAGTTTTTATGGCCTTTTACGGTGGGTTGTCATATTACTTTTTTGAGTCGCACCCCATCGCCACAAATTATTACGGAGGCCTTTCAGGAAGTGAAACCACATCTTATACTGTCGGTGCCTCTTATCCTCGAAAAAATATTTAAGAAGCGTATTATGCCGGTTTTGGAGAAAAATCCGGTAAAAACAATCAGCAAAATACCGTTGCTTAAACAAGTGGTATATAAAAAGGTTAAAAAACAGCTTACCGAGGTTTTTGGTGGAGAGTTTCAACAAATAGTGATAGGCGGCGCTGCCCTAAATAAGGATGTGGAGGACTTTTTACGGAAAATAGGTTTTCCGTTTACCA
Source organism: Saccharicrinis sp. (assembly GCA_024635585.1). GTDB lineage: Bacteria > Bacteroidota > Bacteroidia > Bacteroidales > Marinilabiliaceae > Saccharicrinis. The sequence goes on from JAGXIP010000113.1 coordinate 5,303, forward strand.
TAGGATACGGCATGACCGAATGTGGTCCGCTCATCAGCTACGAGCCGTACAGCACCACCCAGCTTCGATCTGCAGGTAGGTTGGTGGATAGGATAACGGTGAAGATAGACTCGGAAGACCCTTATAATGTGGTGGGCGAAATATTGATTAAAGGAACCAACGTAATGCTGGGCTACTATAAAAATAAGGAAGCCACTGATGCAGTTTTTGATGCGGATGGTTGGCTACACACGGGTGACTTGGGTATTATCGACAAAGAAAATTTCGTATATATAAAAGGCCGAAGTAAGAACATGATTTTAAGCGCATCGGGCCAAAATATTTATCCCGAGGAGATAGAAGCCATAATTAACAACATGGATTTTGTGCAGGAATGTTTGGTGCGCGATATGGGCGAAGGCAAACTGGAAGCCTTGGTATATCCGGATTACGAACGTGCCGATGCCGAAAACCTGAACCAGAAAGATATTACCGCCTTTGTGGATGGCCTAAAGGCTATTGTAAACGCCGAGTTACCTGCCTATATGAATCTGTCGAAAGTGACATTGTTTCCTGAGGAGTTTGAAAAAACACCAAAAAAGAGCATCAAAAGATATAAGTATATTAAGTAGCTGATAGCTAATGGCTATTAGCTAATGGCGATGGTTGTTGACGGATAGCTGAAAAACTATTGGATATACAAGTTGTGAAAATCACGATGGGCTTTTAGCAAGTTGATGGTATATAATATCAGGTTCTTTGATTCGGCATAACATTCTAGCAATAAAATGCTCGATCTGGTTTTTCCTTGGCCTTCGATAAGGTGATTAATCTGTTTTTTTTGTAGCTCCTTTATCAGTTCAATAATATATTTTTGTCGTTGCACCATCTCGGGCACCGCATCAAATCGCTGTTCTTTTTCGATGTGCACTAGGTGGTTAAAAAAACCTGTTACTTCTTCTAACAAAAGTAAAAGATCCTCTTTTTGGAGTTCGGATAAGCTTTTGTGCTTATTGGAAATATGTTGATAAATAGGCGGCGATAATTGTTTTAAAGGACTGGTAAGCTCGCCCAAATAATCCATCGCCTGTATAAAATAATGTCCCGAATCGAATTGGCCAGCCGAGATAGTAGCAAAGCTATTAAAAAAATCCTCCTTGATTGTTCGGGTTGTTTTTTCTAATATGCTCACTTTTTTACAGGTTGCTTTAAGTTGTTTTTCATTTTCATCGGCAAAGCCCTGAATAATCAATATATAAATCTTTGAAATCTCCAATATATGGCTACGTATCCTTTCGCTTTCTACTTCTATCCTATTTTTGATATCGAAGGTTATTGGTTCCCATCTTTCTTTTGGTCGATCATCGCGACGAGCTTTAGCTATTTTAAGTATTCGATAACTAGTTAAAAAAACAATGCTTAGTGCTACAAATAAAATCGTAAAATCATATAGTGAGATTTCTAACCAAAAAACTTTAATTGCATACGTGTTTATAAAATCCAAATTAGGCATACCTATCCATCCATCCTCAAAGTGTAATGCACTTTCTTGTATCCTATCTATTAAGTCAACAATAATATGTGAATTTATAAAGTGCACTCCGTAATTCATTTAAAAATTTTATTCAAAGATAATTGATTCGGTGTTATATTGCACTTAATTTAAGCCATCATGAAACGAGCCCTCGAAGGGTCGGGGCAGGCTATGAGAATTCTGCACACGCAGGTGAGGTCATTATTGGCGAGTTCTCCCGAATCGAGTTCGGGAGAACCTGTCCCGCAAAAATTGCGGGAGGCTATCGAATACCAAAAAAGAACAAATATTTATAGTGAGATGAAAAACATAACATCCCGAAAGCTGACCATCCTATCCACCTTGTTTTATTTTTTTTTGGCGCTTATATTTTTCTTGGTCAATTATTTTTCTTCCGACATTTTGTTATCCTTAATTATTTCTATCCCACTTTTAATAGTAGCATTTAGCTTTTATACCGGATATTTTATCAATCTATTTATAAAATTGAAGGTTAAACCCATCTATAAAACTATTCATAATTTTAAGCCTTCGCGCTTGGATAATGCAATAAACAGTAATAAAGATCCTTTTGCCGAGGTTAATAAAGAATTTACCGATTGGATGCAAGGCAAAACCCAGGAAATTAACCAGCTTAGGCAGATGGAGAAATACCGTAAAGAATTTTTGGGTAATGTATCCCACGAGCTAAAAACACCCATTTTTAATATTCAAGGATATATACTTACCCTTTTGGATGGAGGTATCGACGATAGCAATATTAACCTGTTGTACCTTAAACGTACCGAAAAAAGTATAGATAGAATGATCAGTATTATTGAGGACTTGGAGAGCATATCCAAACTGGAGGCCGGGGAACTGGATATAAAGATGGAAGACTTTAACCTTTTTCAACTCATTGAAGATGTGTTTGACTCGCATGAAATACGTGCGGCAAATAAACAAATTGAGCTTAAATTAAAAAGGGCAGGAAACAAGCAGTTGATGGTTAAGGGCGATAAGCACCGTTTGTTTCAGGTATTCAACAATCTAATAGGCAACTCCATAAATCATGGCAAACAGGGCGGCAAAACAAGCGTTAACTTTTACGATATGGATAACCGATATTTAATTGAAATTAAGGACAATGGGGTGGGTATTAAGCCAGAGGATATTCCACGAATCTTCGAGCGATTTTATCGTGCCGATAAAAGTCGATCGCGTGAACAGGGTGGCACAGGACTGGGCTTGGCCATTGTAAAGCATTTAATTGAGGCGCACAATCAAACCATTAATGTAACAAGTACCTACGGAAAAGGAACAGGCTTTACCATTACCCTTGATAAAGCAAAAAAATAGTTTTAAATAATGATACAAACGGATAGTTACAAAATTTTATTGGTTGATGATGAGCCGGATATTTTAGAGTTTGTGAGTTACAACCTAAAAAAAGAAGGATTCGAGGTGTTAACTGCCAGTGATGGGATGGAGGCCATTACAATAGCGAAAAAAGAACTGCCTCATCTAATTATTTTGGATGTTATGATGCCTGGAATTGACGGCATAGAAACCTGCAAGAAAATTAAAAGAATACCTGCACTTAAAAATACTATTATAACTTTTTTAACAGCACGAGGCGAGGATTATTCTCAAATTATCGGTTTCGATGCAGGTGCCGACGATTACATCGCAAAGCCCATCAAACCCCAAGTGCTTATTTCCAGGATTAAAGCTTTGTTGAAACGCTATAAGTATGATGTGCCGGTTGTTGATGTAAAGGTGGCGGGAATAGTTACCATAGGAGATTTGGTGATTGACCAGGAGCGTTACATCATTATAAACAAAGGAGAGGAGTTGGTATTGCCAAAAAAAGAATTCGAACTTTTGTTACTGTTAACATCCAAACCCGATAAAGTATTTACACGTGACGAAATTTACAATGGGGTTTGGGGTGATGTTACTATTGTGGGCGACAGAACCATCGATGTGCATATCAGAAGATTACGAGAAAAGATAGGACCGGGGCACATTAGTACCATAAAAGGGGTGGGCTACAAATTTAATAAATAAATGAAGCCTAACTCTTTTGCCTTCGGTTAAAAAATTAAATAACTTGTGGTTTATCAAATTAAAATTTTTACTTTAGGAAACTTAAAATTTTAACTATGAAAACTAAAATATTACTGATAACTGTTGTATTTGCCTTGGGTATCTTCTCTTGTGGCAAAAAGAAAGAAGATACAACAAAAACAGTTAAACGTGAGGTTGTTAAGCCGGTTATTGTAGCTCAGGATACCGTTCCTCCAACTCCTCAGCCCGAACCCGTGGTTATTGAAAAGCCTGATAATAAATATTTTTTAATTTCGGCCAGCTTTACCAGCGAATCAAATGCTGTTGCGTATAAAGACAAGCTTATCAATGAAGGTTTCGATTCGGAATTGATTATAAGAAGAAGTGGAGCCAATCCTGATTTTTACAAAGTGTCGTATAAAGGTTTCGCCGATAAGGAAAAAGCCTTTGATGAACTTGCTTACGAAAAAAATCAACCTGGGAAGGAAGATGTTTGGTTGCTGATTAAAAGGTAAAGTGGCTTATTGCTAATAGTTATTGGGCTTTTAAGCCTCCTGCCTCAAGCCTTTGGTCAAATTCTAAAACCCCATTGAGGCATTCATCTTGGGTACCCATTGGTCGGGGTGTTCTACCAGCCACGATTCTATGCCCATTTTTTGTGCTGTAGCTACATTGGCTGGTGAATCATCTAAAAAAAGTGTTTCATTCGCTATTATGCCCGCATCGCTTAGTAGTGCTGCAAATATATTTTCGTTGGGTTTGCTCATTTTCATTATATGGCTATAATATACCTTATCAAATAGCTTGTCTAGAGATCCCACCTTGGGCACTATATCTGCACATTTTTCTATGTGCAATTCATTGGTATTACTCAATAAAAATACTTTGTGCGTTTTTTTTAATTTCAAGATGGTTTCTATTCTTTCTGGTTTATAATCCAATATTAGTGCATTCCATGCATCAGTCACCTGATTGTGCGTAATATGCTGAGGCATTTTTTGTAAAATCTGTGCTACAAACTCCTCTGTCGATATAATTCCTTCTTCAAATTCCTTAAAAAAACCTGTTTGTTGAAACATGTTTAAGAAATCTCCGTCAATAGCAAATCCTAGTTCTTTAAAGCGTTGAAGCGTGATATTCAGGTTGATATCTATCACCACATTTCCCAAATCGAAAATGATGTTTTTCTTGTCGCGCAAATTTGTCATAAAAATGTATTGATGTGTTTGAATATTACAGATAACTTACTATTTTTGCATCCGCAATATACAAAATGATATTTGCATAACAATGCCGGGCCTATAGCTCAGTTGGTTAGTAGCACCTGACTCATAATCAGGGGGTCCCTGGTTCAAGCCCAGGTGGGCCCACCGGTACAAAAGCACTCTCAGAAACGAGGGTGCTTTTTTTGTTGGTGCAAGTGCGAAGTACTTGGTTAATTTTACCGTTGAAAATGTGATGTTTCGTCCCATATTATGGGACGAAGACTAAAGTGTATTTTTGATTTAAAACAGTGAACCTTATTGCTTGAATTTTATTTAGTAAGTTGATGAGATTTTTAGTTAAAATTGCATTTCGTAAAATAGCTACAAAAAATAGTGAATAAGAATAAAATAAGATGGATAAAGCGATTTAAGGTTTGGCATAAGTGGCCCGCCATTATCATTTCGTTTTTAGCCCTGTTATTCGCTGCCTCTGGCATAGTCTTGAATCACCGTCATGTGTTTTCAAACATTAATATATCCCGAAAAATACTGCCCTCAGGATACACCTACGAAAACTGGAATTTAGATGCCATTAAAGGAGGTTTGGTTTTATCGGCCGATACCGTTTTTATTTACGGGAAAGGAGGTGTGTATCTTAGCAATAAAGATTTTAGCACATTTCGTGAGTTCAATAAAGGTTTTGAGCCAGGTATCGACAATCGTTCGGTGGTGGCCATGCAGTTCACACAAGAAGCAGGTTTGGTAGCGGGAGCGCTAAGTGGACTTTTGGGCTACGACAAACAAAAAGGATGGTGTAAAATTGATTTGCCACTTGCCAACCAACGGATTACCGATGTGGCTGTAAAAGAGGATACACTTTTGGTGCTTACACGCGATTATTTGCTAAAAACGGTCGATTTAAAGTCATTTGATAAACATCAGCTACCTGCCCCAATAAATTATAAAAAAGAGACTTCATGGTTTAAGTTTTTGTGGAACTTACATAGTGGGGAGTTGTTTGGGTTGATGGGTAAGTTATTTGTTGATTTGCTGGGTATTGTGGTCATTGTACTTAGTATAACTGGTCTAATCCATTTTTTTTATCCTAAAATTGTAAAAAAAGAAAATTGGAAAAGTAAAAGATATCGTGCTGTAAAAAGCACCAATTTGCGTTGGCACAATGTGTTTGGCTATTTAAGTGCCTTATTTGTACTAACCAATGCCTTAACCGGTATGTTTTTACGGCCGCCTTTGCTTATCCCTATAGCCAACGCCAAAATGAGTGTTATTCCATATACCCATCTTGATAACCTTAACCCGTGGCACGACAAACTGCGGAAGATAGCCTGGAATCCTGCGCTTAAAAAATATGTTATCTCCACATCGGATGGTTTTTACTTTACCAATGAGCAACTGGAATGTATGGAAACCCCAAAAGTAACAGAGCCACCGGTGAGTGTAATGGGATGCAATGCCCTGCAACAAGTAGATGAGGATGAGTATTTGGTGGGTTCGTTTTCAGGTCTTTTCAGTTGGAATATTAGTACAGGTGCTATTTACAATTTGGGTACAGGGGAAGCATGGAAAGCAACCGCTCAAACCGGTAGGCCAATTTCAGATCACATGGTCAACAGTTTGATGTATCTCGATAATAGAAATATTTGGTATTCTGATTACAACAAGGGTATTACACCGGTAACTGGGGAACGCAATTTTTTGGCTATGCCTAAAGTAGTTGCAGATACCCCCATGTCCTTATGGAATTTAGGATTAGAAATTCATACGGGAAGAATATTTGAATGGGTGCTAGGTCCCTTTTATATTCTATATGTACCACTATCCGGATTGAGTATGCTGGTGGTTTTGGTAAGTGGTTTCTTTTTATGGTATTGGATACATCGGGGTAAACGTAAAAGGAAGATTAGGGAATGAATGTTTTTTATCATTTTTAAAAGGTTGAAAAAACAGTAGGTTTAAGTGCTAAATAAAATAAATCTATCATGGATACTAACGGTTTCAAACTGGCTATTTTAGCCGGCATACCCAACCAACTACCTACTAACAGACCATACGATTACACCGTAAACCATGCTCCGGTTCGCAAGGATATGCTTACGGAAGATGAAAAAAAGTTGTCACTAAAAAATGCATTGCGTTATTTTCCAGACCATCACCATAAAACGCTAGCTCCTGAGTTTTTAAAGGAACTTAAGGATTATGGTCGTATCTATATGTATCGTTTCCGACCCACGTACCGCATAAAAGCACGTCACATCAATGATTTTCCACATCAAAGCAAACAAGCAGCTGCTATAATGCTGATGATTTGCAATAATCTGGATTACGATGTAGCACAGCATCCGCACGAGTTAATTACTTATGGCGGAAATGGTGCTGTTTTTCAAAACTGGGCGCAGTACCTGCTCACCATGCAGTATCTAGCAACCATGAATGATGATCAAACTTTGGTGATGTATTCAGGCCATCCCATGGGTTTGTATCCTTCACATACGAATGCACCAAGGGTGGTGGTTACTAATGGCATGGTGATTCCTAATTATTCGACACCCGATGATTGGGAAAAATTTAATGCATTGGGTGTATCGCAATATGGGCAAATGACAGCCGGCTCGTTTATGTACATTGGTCCGCAAGGCATTGTGCATGGAACAACCATTACCATTTTAAATGCTATACGTAAGCTCAAATCAGATACTGATGATTCACCAAAGCTATTTATTACGGCTGGTTTGGGAGGTATGAGCGGTGCGCAGCCCAAAGCAGCCAACATTGCCCAATGTATTAGTATTACCGCCGAGGTAAACTCCAAGGCATTGCAAACCCGACATGCCCAAGGATGGGTGGATGAGGTGGCCGAAAGTCTCACCGAGTTGGTGGACAGGGTAAAGTTGGCTAAAAAGAAAAAGGAAGTAGTGTCCTTAGCGTTTAAAGGAAACGTGGTGGAGGTATGGGAGCATTTTGCCAAACACGGTATTCAGGTAGATTTGGGTTCCGATCAAACATCGCTACATAATCCATGGGCTGGAGGTTATTATCCGGTTGGCTTAACTTATCAGGAAGCCAATGAGATGATGGTGTCCAATCCTGAACTATTCAGGAAAAAGGTACAAAATTCCTTAAAACGTCAGGTGCAGGCCATCAACGCCTTAAGTGCCAGAGGAATGTATTTTTTCGATTACGGGA
>JAGXIP010000114.1 GCA_024635585.1 Saccharicrinis sp.
ATGGCGGTGGCCATTTTAAATGTAAGGTCGATATTTGCCTTGGAAGCGGAAACCAGCGCATGAACAACGCTTGCTATGTGCCCTCCTGCAAGGTAATGCGCCTCCAAATCGTCGCGATTAACATCCTTCAATCCGGCCTTATGCGCTTCAATCATCGCCCTAACAAGTAGCGTTGGCGGTACTTTTCGAACTCGCATTAAAACCAATTGAATAAGCGAAATGCGCACGCCCGATACCAAAGCCGAAAACCAAAGCAATATGGGTACGTAATACAGAAACAAGAAAAATAGTACTATAATGATTGCTAACAGGCCAAAAAACCCTAATCCTTCATTTATCATGATATTAATATTTAGGTTTAACTATTATATGAGTTTTAAAAACTTTTTTAACTTCAAGAGTGGTATTTTCATCTACAAATTGCCCAGGGCAATGGGCCTCTATTAATATATTATTTACATTGGCTTTGCCAACCGGGTTTAAGCGGGTAATAGCTACACCTATGTCGCCCACTTTGATGTCGTCGTCTTGCTTCACTTCTACCTTACTGTCCACTGAGGTATTTAGCATCAGTTTATTCCATGTTCCGGAACGTAAGGACCACACAATAACAAAGATTGTAACACCCAAGGTAGCGATTAGCGTTAGGTTACCGCCGATGGTGCCAAATTGCTGATAGGCCATAAATATGCCTATCCCAATAAAAAGCACACCTCCCAAACCGGCAAAGGTGATTCCCGGCAAAACAAAAAATTCCAGGATGAGGAGAAATAAACCCAATAAGATGAGCAGTACAATTACAGTGGTGTACATATAGCGTTAATCAATTGAAACATTAAGATTCTTACTTTTTAAGCGGTTCTGCAAAACCGTTAAATCGTCCAACTCCCCAACTTTTACCTGACATTTACCTGTAAAATGAGTTAAAAAAGCACATTGCTCCGCTTGTATATCGTCATGGCCACAGACTTCACACAAGCAGTTTATCACATACTCAAACGAATTGACGTTGTCGTTATGCAAAACCAATAGTTTTTGATCACCATTGTTTTTACTGAGGCGACCACTTTCCCATTCTTTTCCGAAACCTACCATTTATGTATATTTTACGTTGCAAAATAGCGATTTTAAATTAAAACGTTGTCGTAAATAAAATATATCATCAAATATTATTTTTGTGGGATTGGGCTTAACCTGCTATCCTTAAAATAAACGACAAAAGCTCCTTTAAATCCAGCCTCTATTACTCCGGGAATTCCTTTTTGCGCCTCTTCGTATGTTTTAAAACTACCTGCGAAATATTTGGTAAGTCCACTCTCTTCGAGTTCTAGCGAAGATACTGTAGGTATTTTATCTAATGCATCCTGGTCAGGCGCATTTTTAAATACGCCAATCTGAATTTTAAATACATTCTCTTTTTGTACATCAGCTGCTTGCTGAAGACTTTTGGCAACTTGTGCCGGGGCAAGTGCTCTATTCACGGTTTTATCTTCGATAGGAGATACCGGCTCGTTGGATTTCTCTATTCTATCAATGGTTGCTTGTTCAACACCACCAACATGAGTAGATATTTTCCGCTGATCAATGTCACCATACAACCTGAGCGCTTTCTCCTGTTTTTCTATTCCAGTCCGTTTAATGGTTCCTGCCTTTTCATAGGCCTCCAAATTAAGCCCTGTAGGTTCTTCTAAAATACTTTTGGCTTCTCTAAAGTAAGCATTACCCTGCTGCGACAGGAGCAAAATTTCTTTACTATTTGCCTCGTTCAGATTACGTGAAGCATCCTTTAGTTTAAGATAATACACTGGGAACTTCTTATCCAATGACTTGTGATACAGTCGGGTAGAGAGCATTTTAAGCTCCTTTGATTCTTTTATCATTTTCGACATCGCACCTTCGTCCTGTGCTGCATCGCTTAAACTATCTGCTTTTTTAATCAGCTCACCCAATTTAAGCCCCTCAGTTTCCACCACTTTTGAAGACTGCTCCATTAGCCTGGCCGATTCCAAATTTAAAATATTAGCCCAAACATATAAGGAGTCGGCAAACCGCAAAGCTGCAATATCGTTTGATGAAAATAACTTATTATACATATCCACTTGCTGCGAGAAATGTCGTTGAAACTCATCAGAAGAATGAAAAGTATATTTTTCGGGAATAAATATGCCATCGAAATTAACAGACTTAGCTTCATCATTGATAGTGTTATTGGCAGGCTGATAAGTACCTTGATTTACTCTGTTTTGGATTTCCTCCATTTCACGTGTGCGGGCATACAGGTACTTTTCCTGTATTTCATCTTCAAGACTATACACCTGATTTTCGAGAGCCAGAATTTCATTTACAATTTTATTTCTTTGAATTTCATCGTTAATATTTGAGTATTTAGATCTTTTGTACTTCATCAACACACTCAAACTATCCATGTGCTGCTCTTTTTTATAGCCATCCTTAAAAAACTGAAGGGCTTCTGCACTAATGAAATCCTCAAACTTGGTGTAAACGATGGTATCATTTATCACAAATTTAATGAGTCCTTTATTTTTGTTTTTGTCCTCGGCAGAGTTTGTATTCCTTAGGTTTTTTCCATGCTTCGTTGACCCATCAGGAGCAACTATCATTAACTTGGCCGACTCTGTTACCTGATTGGCGTTATCTGCCATATTACGTACTTCGCTTCCATCCCATTTTATGGTATAAACCATTAAAGTATCTCCCCTTGTTTCGCGGTTTGATGCAAACCATGCCACTTGGTTAAACTCGTCGGAAACAAATAAAAAATCATCATCGGGCGAATTGAAGGGCACGCCCAGATTGATAGGCTCCAAAAAACTTTGGGTTTCATTGTCGAAATATGCCTTATAGATATCGTAGCCACCAAACCCACCAGGTCTGTCGGAAGAAAAATAAAAAGTTGAGCCATCGGTGGCCATAAATGGAAAGGCATCGTTATGCTCTGAGTTTACCGGGGTACCCAATATTTTACTGTCGCCCCAACCGTCGAGCCATTTTTCCATTTTAAAGATGCTCAAGGTATTTTGAGCATTTGATGTCATGGCAAAATATACCACATCACCTCTTTCTGTCTCAAACATCACATTATCCGGGTTTACTCCCGAATCGAAAAAATCACCATTTCGTCGCAGTTTACCTACATCTTTTACAGGATGATATTTCTCGAGCAACTTATTCTTAGTGATGGGTGATTTATCTAAAACAGTTAATTCAAATATCTTGGACGCCATCTTTCGGCTGTCTTTGCATTGCTCCAAATACAATTTGGCCTCTTCAATTTTATCATCGTTTGCAGGAGCACTTTTTAAAAATATATCAAAGTTGGCGATGGCTTCATCAAAACGAAAAGAAAGCTGATGCGCCCTTCCCAGATAAAAATATACGTTACGGCTAACTCTTTTTAGCTTGGCAAAATTCAAATTTTTAACAGCTTGCGGTATATCATCCCTATTGTTTACCAAACAGATACCCATATAAAAATTGTATCCAGGATCGGATGGGTACTTTTTTAAAAGATGTGCATATACCATCTGCGCATTTCCAAAATCGCCTGCTTCAATATATTCTAAACCTTTTTTGGGGGTAAGCTCGGTTTGCTGCTGTGCCGATGAGGGCATCCAACTCATTATTACAAGCACTACCGTTAAAAAAAACAACTTATATAAAGATTTTATCATATCCGTAACTAAAAAATATTCCATTTAAATTAGGTACAAAATTAGAAAATTAAAACTAATTCTCTTTTATAAACTTTTAAATCCCAACTAAACAACATATATTTAATGGTCTATAAACGAACATGTTAATAAATCTCTTGAACTAAGTTGTTCATAAATAGTTTTTATGGGATATATTTGTACATTAAAATTAGCAAAATGAAACGAGGCATGTTAGTTCTTCAGACGTAAATAGTTCTATTATTGAGGAGTTCTCCCGAATCGAGTTCGGGACAGGCATCGAATGCATTAGAATCAAATAATTAAAATGAGATGAAGATTTTAAAAGAAGGTGACAAAGCCCCAAATTTTAGCGGCATCAATCAGGACGGCAAAACTTTAGCTTTAAATGATTTAAAAGGAAAAAAGGTAATATTATATTTTTATCCCAAGGACAATACCCCTGGCTGCACCGCCGAATCGTGTAATTTAAACGAAAACTACAGCGAATTAACTGCCAAAGGTTTTGAAGTAATAGGCGTTAGCCCTGATAGTGCCGCTTCGCATTTAAAGTTTATAGCCAAATTCGATTTGCAATTTAATTTAATTGCAGATACCGATAAAGAGATACTTGAGATGTACAATGCTTGGGGACTTAAAAAGATGTATGGCAAAGAATACATGGGCGTGCTACGAACAACCTTTATTATTAACGAGGAAGGAATTATAGAGAAAATAATCAATAAGGTGGACACAAAAGATCATACCCAACAAATATATAACGAACTAAAAATAAACTAAGATATTAAAATGGCAGAAAGACAAGAAATAAACAAGGAAAAGTTAAAGGCCCTGCAGCTTACCATGGACAAGATTGATAAATCCTATGGTAGGGGTACTATTATGCGAATGGGTGAAAATGCTGTTGTGGATATTCCCGTTATTTCATCGGGATCGCTTTCGCTGGATATGGCTATTGGAGTAGGTGGTTTCCCCCGCGGAAGGGTAATTGAAATTTACGGTCCTGAATCATCGGGTAAAACCACTTTGGCCATTCACGCCATAGCCGAAGCTCAAAAAGCTGGAGGAATAGCGGCATTTATTGATGCCGAACATGCTTTTGATCGTTTTTATGCAGAGAAACTTGGTGTGGATATCGAAAATTTGTTGATTTCGCAGCCTGACAACGGCGAACAAGCGCTGGAAATAACCGAACAATTGATACGCTCGTCGGCTATTGATATTATTGTAATTGACTCGGTTGCAGCACTTACTCCAAAAGCCGAGATAGAAGGTGAAATGGGTGATTCCAGAATGGGACTACAAGCCCGTTTGATGTCACAGGCATTACGTAAGCTGACTTCTACTATCAACAAAACCAATACCTGTTGCGTTTTCATCAACCAACTTAGGGAAAAAATTGGCGTAATGTTTGGCAATCCTGAAACTACGACTGGCGGTAACGCACTTAAATTTTATGCTTCCTTAAGGTTAGATATACGCAGGGTTTCGCAAATTAAAGATGGCGAAGATGTTGTGGGCAACCATACCCGCGTAAAAGTGGTAAAAAACAAAGTAGCTCCCCCGTTCCGAAAAGCAGAATTTGATATTATGTACGGCGAAGGCATTTCGAAAGTAGGCGAGATACTTGATTTGGGCGTTGAGAAAGAAATTATCAAAAAAAGTGGCTCGTGGTTTAGCTATGGTGAAACCAAATTGGGACAGGGACGCGAAGCCGTTAAAGGAGTTATCAAGGATAATCCAGAATTAATGGACGAGCTGGAACAAAAAATAATTGAAGCAAGTAAAAAAGCTTAGTTCTATAAAAAAATGCGAAACGAGAGATTAGCCTTGTTTCGCATTTTGTTTAAACTCTAATGTATGCAACTTTACTTTAATAATTTCAGAGAATCATTAAACGCATTTAATTTCCTGCATTTACCTCCCACAATTTTTACAATTTAAATTTAAAGAATTTAATGGCTTCACTTAGCAGATCTGCTTGGCGAGCCAATTCCTCAGAACCCGAGGCCAGCTCCTCTGATGATGCAGCATTTTGCGATGTGATTGCCACCAGCTCTTGCACAGCATTATTAATCTGTTCGGTACCCACCCCTTGCTCCTTACTCGAAACACTAATTTCATTAACACGTTCCACTGTTTGTTTAAAATCAGGTAACAATCCAGTTAGGTTCTCCCACGATTCTTCCACCGAGTGGAGGCTTGTTGAAGTCAGCTTATCTATCTCACCTGCTGCTTTTTGAGTAAAATCAGATAGCTTACGCACCTCGGCTGCTACTACTGCGAACCCCCTCCCGTATTGTCCTGCTCTGGCGGCTTCTACCGCGGCATTCAGTGCCAATAAATTGGTTTGGGTAGCAATTTCATTAATAATATTTGTTTTATTCTTAATCTGTTGCATCGACTCCAGATTCACCTTCATAGTTTCTTGCAGTAACCCGAGGCTCTTTTCAATAACAACCGTGCTGCTTTCCACTTCTTTTGCATTCTCCGTGTTTGACATTATGTTGGAAACCATCTCTTCTACCGATGACGATATCTCCTCTGTAGATGCGGCCTGCTGACTGGCTCCCTGAGATAAATGTTCCGCAGCTTTGCTCATTTGAGAACTTGCCAGATTAACATTAGTTGATCCTTCAACTACTTCACCAATAACCTCCTTTAGCTTATTTATAGTTATAGAAAGAGCCTTCTGGAGCGTTCCTATCTCATCCGATCTGTTGTGTGCGAAGCCAATACTGAGATCTCCTGTTGACAACATCTCCGATTTCCTGGCCAACTCAACAATTGGTTTAGAAAAGCTCTTACCAAAGGCCACCGCAGCTACCGCAGCTAATATCAACACCCCTATTGTTATTATCGCCATCCATAACAAAAGATTACGTAAGCGCGTCATCCCCTGCGCCCTCTCCTGATTAACGTGTGCACTAATCTCATCGACATAATTACCTGTACCTATTACCCAATCCAAAGGTTTAAAATACAACGAATAACTTCGTTTAGGCGAAGGCTCCGTTTCTCCTTTCTTAGGGAACCAATATTCCGTATATCCACCGCCCCCCTTTGCGGCGTTAATGATATCTTTAATCATATACTTACCTTTGGCATCCTGAAGGTTTAAACGGTTCTTACCTTCGGCATCCCCTCCAAGCAAGACCACATTGGTACCGTCGCTTTTGTCTATCCAAAAATAACCGTCTTGGTCGTAACTTAGGGAGCGGACTAAATCTGCAGACTGAATCCTTGCCTCAACTTCACTTATTGTACCGTTTAAATAATGTTGGTAAACACTATTTATTAAACTATAGGCAGTTTCCACTTGGTATCGGATAGATTTGTCATAATCTTTATTCATCAAAACCTCCAAGGCATCCAATCGTTCTACTTCGGCTTTGTATGACATAGTACCAAACGGAACTGCAATAGACAATGCCATTATAATAATTAACGCCAAAACAACCGAAATGATCCTTCCTGTAATAGACTTTAATCCGAATAATCTTATTTTACTCACTGTTATTTTTTTTTAATTTATTTACTTATATACACCATTTTGATGCAAAAGGTTACTGGCTGATATATTTCTGTTTTTGCATGTGCAATAGCCATTAATATCTAAATAACAAGCAGTTACTGTCTATGCAAACGAATGGCTGCATTGTTGTGATAAACAAATTTTAACAATTGGTTCTATGATATCCTCAATTAAGCCGTTATTAACGCCATACGCTATGTTATAAAAAACCAAATTCAAATGAAAATTATCTAAGTTTAATTTCATCCTCAAAACTTGCAACTGAACCAAACAGGTTATAAATTGCCAACTCTATTTTTCCTTATACAAAAACACGCTTTATGAAATTGTATTATTTGCCGTTGATCATGCTTGTACTAGCCTCGTGTTCGTTAAACAACAACACAGAACAGGGTTATAGCAACAAGAACCTTAAGCTCACTGACAATAAGCTGAGCCCTGAACTTATTTGGCAATTGGGTCGTGTGGGCAACGTATCCGTATCGCCCGACGAAAAAACAGTGCTATATACTTTGGCTTACACCAATATAGAGGAGAACAAATCATATACTGACATTTATAAAATAGATATTGAAACAGGCGAAAAACAGCAAATTACCAATTCAAAACTTAACGAATCGAGTGTAAGCTGGTCGCCTGATGGAAACAAAATAACTTTTCTTTCGGCTGAATCAGGTGACACCCAACTTTGGGAAATGAATACTGATGGCTCTGGCAAAAAGCAATTTACAAATATTGAAGAGGGAATTACGGGTTATGCTTATTCGCCCGACATGAAACAACTGGCATTTACCGCACAGGTAAAATTAGACGGCGATATCCATGATTTATATCCCGATCTGCCTCTTGCTGATGCCCGTATCGAAAACGACCTAATGTATCGCCATTGGGATAGTTGGGAGGATGGTTACTATAGCCATGTTTTTGTGGCAGAGCTTAATGGCAAACCAATAAAAGATAATTACACCGACATCATGCAAGGTGAAAAATTTGATTCACCACTTAATCCTTTTGGTGGGATGGAACAAATAGCATGGACAGCTGATTCGGAAAATATTGCATATACCTGCAAAAAATTATCAGGTAAGGAGTACGCCGTATCAACCAATGCCGACATCTATCTGTACAATCTGGCTGACAAAACCACCCAAAACCTAACAGATGGAATGCAAGGCTATGATATTAATCCCGTATTTTCATCAGATGGCAAATATATGGCTTGGGAGAGTATGGAAAGAGATGGTTACGAGGCAGATAAAAACCGGTTAATTGTGATGGATATGTCCACTAGAGAAAAAAGGGATTTATCCGCAGGTTTCGACCAAAATGTGGGTGCTCTTTGCTGGAGTTCGCAAAACGATAAAATTTGGTTTACCAGTAATCACCAAGGACCGGAGCAAATTTATAATGTGAGTATTGCCTCTGGCACCGTTAACCAAATAAGCAGAGGTCAGCAGAACTATACAGCTGTTTATCCCGTCGGCAATCAGCTGATTGCTACTAAAACAACGATGAATCATCCCACCGAAATATTTGCGGTGAATGTTGAGACTGGTCAGGACGAGGAATTGTCATTTACGAATAAAGAAGTATTTGACCAATTGGAATTGGGTAAGATAGAGAGCCGTTGGATTGCTACTACCGACAACAAACAGATGCAAACCTGGGTGATTTATCCACCTAACTTCGACCCCAATAAAAAATATCCCACCTTATTATATTGCCAGGGAGGGCCACAAAGTACGGTAAGTCAGTTTTGGAGTCTGCGCTGGAACTTTCAGTTGATGGCAGCCAATGGTTATATTGTTGTTGCCCCAAACCGTAGGGGATTACCGGGCTTTGGACAGGAATGGAATGAGCAGATAATTGGTGATTACGGCGGGCAGAACATGAAGGATTATCTGAGTGCTATTGATGCCTTGGCTAAGGAACCTTTTGTTGACGAAGATAAACTGGGTGCCATAGGTGCAAGTTATGGTGGTTTTTCGGTGTATTGGCTGGCAGGACACCACAACAAGCGTTTTAAAGCTTTTGTATCGCACTGCGGCATCTTTAATTTTGAACAGATGTACTCCACCACCGAAGAAATGTTTTTTGTAAACTTTGATATGAAAGGTGCCTACTGGGAAAAAGATAACAAGGCAGCGCAAAACTCTTATGCCAACTCGCCCCATAATTTTGTGGGCAACTGGGACACCCCAATTTTGGCCATTCATGGTCAAAAAGATTTTAGGATTCCTTATACCCAAGGCATGGGTGCTTACAACTCGGCTAAACTAAGAGGAATACCCGCCCGCTTTTTATTCTTTCCCGAAGAAAGTCACTGGGTACTATCACCTCAAAACGGCATACTTTGGCACAGGGAGTTTTTTAGATGGTTAGATGCGTATTTGAAATAACATGTATTTACCCTTTGTCTTTGCGGTAAGTTATTTAACGGATAACATAAACATGTTATGCTGTTGCCTGTTTAGTTAGGACAAACATCGCCGTAAGGCTAATTTTTAATATTAACAACTCGCTAATATCCAATGAAAAGTATGCGCATGCTCATTTTTTTTTTCATTGTTTTTGGAATTCATTTTCTGGTAAACTTTTATATTTATAAGCGCGGGGTACAAGGTCTGGAAGCTATGCCCCACCTGATTCCCTGGTTACGAGCAGTTATGCTTTTTTTGTTTTTATCATATCCAGCAGCACGTTTTCTGGAGAAGTTATGGTATTCGCCGGTTTCATCATTTATCCATTGGGCAGGAGCTTTTTGGTTTGCAGGTATGCTTTATTTTGTATTGCTCATTTTTGCTGCGGATATAATAAGGTGGAGCAATATGCTTTTCCATTTTTTACCAGATAAACTGACCCAGAATTATGCACAAACAAAATTGGTAATTACCTATGCATTTACGGCTATTGTATTACTTACTGTTATTGCCGGCCATGTAAATGCCTGGACACCCAAAATTGTAAAACAGACCATTAAAATAAACAAACCTGGAGGCGGCAGGAAATCACTTAAAATAGTAGCTGCTTCGGATATCCATATGGGAACCATCATAGGTCCGCGAAAAACAAATAAACTGGTAAATACCATCAACAACTTAAATCCGGATATTATATTATTCGCCGGCGATGTGGTGGACGAAGATATTAAACCAGTGATTGAGCAGAACCTTGGTAAAAACCTACTCAAGCTCAATGCACCTTTAGGCGTGTACGCTGTTACCGGAAATCATGAGTATATTGGTGGTGCCGAAGAAGCTGTTAAATACCTGCAAAATCACGGTATCCGGGTTTTAAGGGACACATCGTTACTGATTGATAATAGCTTTTACTTGGTAGGTAGAGAGGATAGGGAGAAGACTGCCTTTACGCAAATGCCTCGCATGACTGTGCATGACTTGCTTGCAACACTTGATATGCAAAAGCCCATTGTAATGCTGGACCACCAGCCATATAATTTGGATGTGGCAACTGAAGAAGGTATTGATTTTCAGATTAGCGGACATACCCATCATGGTCAGTTGTGGCCTTTTAACTACATTACTCAAAGAATTTTTGAAGTAAGCCGCGGATACAAACAAAAAGGGAATAGCCATTTTTATGTGAGTACGGGATTTGGTACCTGGGGTCCACCGGTTAGAGTTGGCAACCGACCCGAGATATTGGAGATAACGTTGGAGTTTGAGTAATCGTATCTCACAAAAGTTACAAGGTTAGCATCAATAAGAAAAACCGTTCAACTGCGTTGCTTTTACCGTGTATCGATACCCCTACTTTATACGTGGCTATTCATGTTGAACTATAGTACTTTTGGAATGGTTGATTATAAATTTCGATAGCCTGTACGACGCAGGCAAGGATAACTAAATACCTACCTCCATTACAAAAAAACGCTCAATAGTTTTAAAAAACCATTGAGCGTTTATTTGTAAGATCAAATCACTTAACCCTTACGTGGGATTTTTAATTTTTGTCCCGGACTAATTTTTGACGCATCTTTTAAACCGTTCGCTTGCATAATGTTTTCGTTAGAAATGCCTGGATAACGCTTCGCTATACTCCAAAGATTATCGCCACTTTGTACTGTATAATATTCATAATCACCGTCGTTGCCTTGAGGTGTGGTTTGTTGGCTATTCGCAGATTTAACGGAGGAACTTACAGCTTTACCTTTAGACCCCTGCTTTTGCGCATAGCTCATACTATTTATTTTTTTGTAATGCTCCGCTTTATCGTTAGGCACATAAACTACCAATTTTTGTCCCACCTTAATTAGGTTTCGGCTAATGTTATTCCAATATCTCAGGTCGGAGGTATAAACATCAAACCATTCCGCTATCAAACCAACCGCATCGCCCGATTTAACGGTGTAATATACCTTGGTTTTATTTTTAGGTGCCGAAACTGGTGTGTTATAATTGCTCTCGGGGCCTACTTCTAAACGATTTGAAGCAAAATATTTTTCGCGTTGGTAACTAAAAATAGAGTCCTCCATGGCTATAAATTTTTCGGTAGCACCGAAGGGCAGGGTAAGGCTATATGCATTATTCTTGGCTGGGATAACATCACGCCTGTATTGCGGGTTTAAGGCACGTAATTGTTCGATGGGGGTACCGGTAACTGCTGCAATCTGTTCAAAATGTAAGAGATCCGAAATCATTAAAGTATCGGTAGCTTGGGGGATATCTGCGGGTTTGGGTTGAATAAGATGCTCATTGTAATAATTCATAGTGTAAGCGGCGGCGATAAATGCCGGCACATAACCTCTTGTTTCGCGAGGCAAGCGATGATATATCTGCCAAAAATCGCGTTTACCACCGGAGCGGTGAATAGCTTTGTTCACGTTGCCCGGACCACAGTTATAGGCTGCAATAACCAAGTACCAGTCGCCATAAATATTATATAAATCTTTCAAAAATTTCACGGCAGCTTGGGTTGCCTTAGCGGGATCCCTGCGGTCATCTACATACGAATCGAGTTTGAGCCCATACATACGTCCTGTACCATACATAAACTGCCATAAGCCTGAGGCACCAGCACGAGAAAAAGCTCTAGGATTGAGTGCTGATTCAATGATAGGCAGATATTTGAGCTCCAACGGTAAATTGGCTGCATCTAGCGCTTCTTCAAACATCGGAAAATAATAATCCGACAGTCCAAGCATCACCTCAACTTGTCCTCGTTTTCGTTGGGTATAAAGCTCAATATAAGCCTTAACCTTTGTGTTATAAGGGAATTCCAGTGGCGATTCAATGGCCTGTAAGCGTTGAATATATATTGAATCTGGAATGTCTTTTGGAAAACTTAAAGGGATTATACTTAACTCAGTATCTGCACCTACACTAACAGTATCTAAATTTTCGGTAAATGAACCGTCTTCCACATCACTGTCTAGTACTACAGAATCCTCCTGCAGGCTGTCCGTAATAATTGTCAACGAATCTGTAACTATAGTTTGTTGTGCTTCAATAGAATTGAATAGTAAAATCGCTACCGCACCAATCGTCAAAAACCTAATCATTTCTTTTGTGTTTTATTTGTTGTGTTAATTATTTATTATCATCTGCCTTTGTATACAGGTAGAGTTAAAATACAAAACGCACCTGTAATCCCATCCCGTTAAATCCTCCGTACATGGGTGTGATGGTGGGCTCTATGTGCAAACTTAAATCATCGCTAACATCGAATGTTTTAAAGTGTGCATCTACGCTGGCATCCACCAAATTTAATACATAAACTAAAGCCAGTCCCACGTAACTTAAGTCTCTGTATTTTTTATAATATTTTTTTCTACTGTCCAATGCACTTTCAAACCAATCGGCATATTGTCCACCATTGATTACTTGATCCTCGGTTAAGCTTGGCGGTAATACTTCTAAATAGCTTTTATTTGAAGGATCCTGAATTAAAATATCGCGATATGCCCGCCTGTACTTTTTATAATTTGTGGTATTAAAATCTAAACCATAAATTACGCCTCCTATACCGGCATATAATAAAGGTATTTTCCAGTACTTTTTATTGTAAGCCTGCCCTAAGCCGGGCAAAATAGCTGAGTAAAAAGTAGCTTTATGTGGCGAATGTGGCTGTAGGGTGAGTGGAGTTACAAAAACGGTATCTGCCGAAATAATATCCGGATCATCGTTTTGAGCCTGTGCCTGATTCACACCCATCAACATTGCTAAAAAAGTGACTAAAAACGCAAGTACCCTATATTTGTTCACCGATAAAAATTTCAAATAATTATTTTTTATAACGGGTGCTTTTGTAACAAAAACTATTCCTTACTATTCAGCTTGTCCATAACAGCTATTATTCGCTCCAAATCTTCGTCCGATTTAAACGAAATCACAATTTTTCCATCTCCTTTTTGGCTCCGGGTAAATTGTACTTTGGTATTAAAAACTGACGATATCTGATTGCCCAAGTGATTATATTCCTCGGGCATAGCTACTTTTTCCTTGGCGGGAGCAGTTTCCTGTTTTGGTGTGGATAGCTCCCTTACCAATTCCTCTACTTTACGTACAGAATAATCGTTGGTTACTATTTCGTGGTATATTTTTGTTTGCTCTGTTGCATCATCAATTCCGATAATAGCACGAGCATGACCCATACCTAATTTTTTGTCGCGTAACCCCAACTGTATTTCGGCGGGCAGTTTTAATAAACGAAGGTAATTTGTTACGGTAGCTCGCTTTTTGCCTACCCGCTCCGACATACTTTCCTGCGTAAGTTTGCACTCGTCTATTAGTCGTTGGTAACTAATGGCAATCTCAATGGGATCGAGATCCTCGCGCTGAATGTTTTCGACCAATGCCATCTCCAGCATGGTTTCGTCATCGGCAGTGCGTATGTAGGCAGGTATTTTTATAAGCCCAGCTAATTTGGAAGCTCTGAACCTTCGTTCACCAGCAATAAGCTCATATTTATCGCCACTTTTGCGTACGGTAAGAGGCTGTATAACACCTATCTCACGTATGGATGTTGCCAACTCTTCCAGCTTCTCCTCATCAAATCGTGTTCGAGGCTGCCAGGGGTTGGCAACGATTTTGCTAAGCTCAATTTCGTCCATCCCCTCCAAAGGTTTTCCTCTGGGTACATCTTCCGAATTATCAATAAGGGCTCCTAACCCTCTTCCTAAAGCACTTTTTTTAGCCATTTCTATTTTATCACTCTATCTTTGCTGTCCATTTTGGTCATGTTGTTTTTTTGCAACAGTTCGCGAGCCAAATCCAAATAATTAGTGGCTCCTTTGCTGGTGGCATCATACTCAACCACTGCTTTACCAAAGCTTGGCGCCTCGCTTAATTTAATGTTGCGGGCAATAAGGGTTTCAAAAACCATATCCTGAAAATGGCGCTGAACCTCCTCAACTACCTGGTTTGACAAACGCAGACGCGAATCATACATAGTCAATAAAAAGCCTTCAATTTCTAAAGCTTTGTTCAGGCGGCTTTGAATTATTTTAATTGTATTTAAAAGCTTGCCCAATCCTTCGAGCGCAAAGTACTCGCACTGAACGGGTATAATTACCGAGTCGGCTGCCGTAAGGGAGTTAACGGTAATTAATCCAAGTGAAGGTGAACAGTCGATAAAAATAAAATCGTACATGTCCCTTATTTTATTGAGCACATTTTTCAGCACATTTTCCCTGTTAGGACGATTTAGTATTTCAATTTCGGCTCCTACCAAATCAATATGCGAAGGCAGGATATCCAAACCTTCTATTTGTGTTTTCAGCAAGGCCGTTTTAGGGTCTATACCATCAACAATACACTCATATATACTGGCATCAATCTCTCTTAGGTCAAAACCAAACCCCGAGGTAGAATTTGCCTGTGGATCGGCGTCAACAACTAATATTTTATACTCCAAAACTGCTAAACTTGCAGCCAGGTTTATAGCTGTAGTTGTTTTTCCTACGCCTCCCTTTTGATTTGCCAATGCAATAATTTTTCCCATATTACGGAAATTAAAATATTAATTTAGCTCTATAATAATCGCTTATAATCCTTTGCAATATACGTTTGCCATGGTAGTGTTTATAGCTTTGCAAGCTACCTCTAGCATAGCCCTAATATTTGCAAATGGTTGTCAAAGTTAAACTTTTAATTAAAACATCTTATACTAAAAAACGTTTAAAAATTTATGTCTGACAATCAAATAAATACAGACCTTAGTAAAAAATAAACACTTTGATTTATCCCTTGTTCCCCTAATGTGTAGGTGTCATACTATCAGTGGGTTGAAGTTCTCGCATTAGGAGTTACATCCCAATTTTTTGTACGCATTCCTTTAAAAGCAATTCTTTATTTACAGGCACTACACCCGACTTTTCGCATACTAAACCTCCTGCCATATTGGCCACGCGTGCTATCAAACCAGGCTCCATTCCCTCTGTCAAACATAGTGCGCTTACGCTTATCACCGTGTCACCAGCCCCTGAAACATCCGAAATGCTACGTATTTCGGCAGGTATAATAACTGGTTGGCTATCCTTATGTTTCACAAAAACACCGTGTTCCGAAAGGGTAATCATCAGAATATCGATATTTTGCTGCTTTTGAAATTCTTTTGCTGCCTCTGTCAATTCTTGTATTTGCCCTTTTTTTAATTCAAGTTTTAAACCGTCGTTAAACTCTTTAAAATTGGGTTTGAAAAGGCTTACGTTTTTGTAATCGTTAAAGTTTCGTTTTTTAGGATCAACCAAAGTAGGAATGCCATTTTGCACCGCCAGCATCACCACTCTATTTATTACCGATGCGGTGATGACTCCTTTGTCGTAATCCTCAAAAACAATGGCATCTATTCTGTTTGTTTGCACTACGCGCAACAATTTTGCTATTAGCTTTTCCTCGGATGTATTATCAATGGGCGTACACATTTCTTCATCTACCCGCAACAAATGCTGGTGCTGACTCATCACGCGGGTTTTTACCGTTGTCATGCGTTCTTTGCATTTTACTATTCCTTCGGTGCTTAGATTTTGCTGGTGTAGGAGTTTCATAAAGTCGCCAGCACGCAGGTCGTCGCCTATAACAGAACAAAGTATGGGTTTAGCTCCTAGGGCTTGTATGTTTAAAGCTACGTTGGCAGCTCCACCGAGGCGGTTCTCCCGACCCACCCCCGACAATATGGGTACTGGCGCTTCGGGCGAAATACGTTTAACGTCTCCCCACAAATACGAATCGATCATCACATCGCCAAGTATAAGGATGTTTTTATCGTTAAACGACCCGAACAGTCGTGAAAAGTAGTTTTGTGCCATTGCTTAATTTTTGCACAAAGATAAAAAAAATGGGCAAGTAAGGTAAGTGGTAAAAATGGGTGTGGTAATCGTGAGAATTTACTAGGTAATAATCCGTATTTTGTTGCCTATTCAGGTTATTGAATTGCTAAAGTAAATCGCTCTGTATTATACACCTCGGCGCCAAACCTTTGTTTTAGATATAATAAGCTGGTATTTACATCGTCATCGGTCATGCAAGTACCCATGTCGATATATGTTTTTGTTTTTTTATATTGGCTTATAAAAAGATAATACATGGCGTGTATGGCGCGATTTGCTCGTCCATCATTAGAGGTGGCTATGTATTGCATTTTAACAACAGACCCATTGTCGAAAAGGAGCGTACCAGCATCTATTTTTTTTGTAGCAACATTTCGGATGGTAAAAAGCTTGATGTTATCCGGAAAAAGCTTTACTAAATTCTTGATTTCTTCCTTCGTATGAACAGGCTTTGAGCCATGTTGCTGCTTTAAATTTTCTTCTAAAATACGCCAAAACTCATCCAAGGAATTATCCTCATCCACATAAAAATCAGCAAGACGCAGTTTTCTTTTTTCGATGCTCGACTTAGGGAACTCATGGTTTGCACAATGGATAAAAGCGCCAATTTCAGGCTTTTCCTGTTGTAACTGATGATGGCTAAATAAATAATATTGAATTTGATTTAGAGAGGATGTATAAAAAAACGGTTGGCTTTTAACAAGCATTTGTGTTATATCTTTCTCACTTAAAAATGAGATGAAATGCGTTAAATACAAATCTGCTTTTTCGTAGGTAAGATGTGGTTCATGAATCATACTACCAAATGTCAATCCTTGATGACTGTAAAAGATGCCATTGGCACTATTTGCGGGCAAGAGGCATTTCAATTTACCTTTTTCGAAGAGCATAAGCGATAGGTCTGTAAAGCGATCGCTATGATACTCCATATAATCACGATAAAACAGAAACGAGAAATTATCCGATTGCTTTACAAACGCATCCCACTGGGCTTTGTGTTCAATGTTGTATTTAATTACCTGCATCATTGATAAACTCTTTGTAATCCTTTATATAATCGCTATCTAAATATACATCGGAGGCCATTACCAATACTACGCTTGCCGTGCTAAACGATATTAGCTCTCTCCAAATGCCGGGAACAATATGGAGGCCTTTAGCGGGGTTATTCAAAAAAACTGTTTTCTTTTTTTTGCCATCGTCTATTACTATTTCAAAGCTGCCACTTGCCGCAAACACCAGTTCATGCTGTTCAATATGGGCATGACCACCTCTTTCGGCAGCCGTGGGTATGTCGTAGGTAAAATATATCCGTTTTATATCAAAGGGTGTTGAGTTACCCGACTCGGTAAAAGTGAGCGAACCCTTGTGCGAACCCTTCTTGTTAAGCTCTATTATTTTGCAATCATCAATATTGGCCATAGTAACCCTTTTTTTCTTGGTTTAACGGCTAAGGTTATATAGCCTAATATATTCCATAAAATCTCTGATATATTCACAATCACTGAACGTGGTATCCGACACCACTAGGCAAACACTATTGGACGTAAAATCGCTTAGTTCTCTCCATGTCATTTTAGGTACATATAACCCTTTGTTGGTGCGGTTCATGCGGTAAGTAGTATTATCTTCGCCACAACTAACTTCAACCGTGAACGAGCCCGAAAGGGGTATTATAAATTCTGCGGTGTTTTTATAGGCATGACTACCACGCCCCTCGCCACCAGGTACATCATATATCCAGTAAGCCCTGTTTATTTTAAACGGGATGTGTTGGCATTCTTCCATAAAACTTAAATTGCCTCTTAAATCTTTAATTTTTGGAAGTTCTATCTCTGTTACCTCGTTATAAACCATGGAATTTTTATATTTGCACAGCTTCAAAGATATGTATAATTTTATTTTATCGCCTCTAATATAAATACAAGCCCAATGGAAACCCATATTTTCAACAAACAAAACTCACTATTTAACCAGTTTATTGCCGAAATCCGCGACAAAGAAATACAGACTGATCCCCTCCGTTTCCGAAGGAATATTGAACGAATGGGTGAGATACTTGCCTATGAAATAAGTAAAGCATTATCATACACAAGTATCGATATTCAGACTCCCTTGGGTGTGTCGCATGAGTTTGTTTGCGACCAAAAAATTGTGATAGCTACTATTTTAAGAGCCGGGTTACCCATGCATCAGGGTGTGCTTAACTATTTTGACGGTGCCGAAAACGCATTTGTATCGGCCTATCGCAAGTATAACGAAAAAGGTGACTTTGACGTGCACATCGAATATATTTCGTCGCCATCGCTGGAGGGTAAAATTGTAATACTTACAGACCCTATGTTGGCTAGTGGTGCTTCTATGGATTTGGCCTACAGGGCACTATTAACCCGAGGAGTACCCGAACATGTACATATAGCTTCCATCATTGCCAGTGAAGAGGGCGTGGAATATGTGCAAAAAAATATGCCCGCCGATAAAATAACCTTATGGATAGGCGCTGTAGATAAAGGCCTTAACGATAAAAAATACATTATTCCAGGATTAGGCGATGCAGGCGATTTGGCCTTTGGGAGTAAGTTGTAATGCGTTCGTGAATTTACATGGCTAAAGAAATAAAAAGGCCGCTCATTTTTGAGCGGCCTTTTTTATAATTGTGTTTTATCTAGTTATTGTAATATTTTAGATATTCTTGTTGACGAAGCGGTAATGAGAGCCAAAGCGTTCAAAAGCAGCTTTATCTAATTCCTCTTGATGATCTGGGTGGGCAATAGATATTATCATTTTTGCTCTCTCCTGCATTGTTTTTCCGTAAAGGTTAACAGCACCGTACTCGGTGGCAAACCAGTGCATATTGGCTCGTGTTGTTACAACGCCCGACCCAGGTAACAAAATAGGGGATATTTTTGACATTCCTTTGGCAGTTACCGAAGGCATTGCAATAATAGGTAAACCTCCCTTTGAATAACCTGCTCCACGAATAAAGTCAATTTGACCACCTACGCCTGAGTAATGTGTGGTACCAATTGAATCCGCACAGACCTGACCTGTTATGTCAATGGCCAAGGCCGAGTTTATGGCCGTTACCTTATCGTTTTGACGGATAATATTCACACTGTTGGTGTGTCTTACATCCATCATGGCTACCATGGGGTTATCATCGATAAAATCGTACAATTTTTTGGAACCCATTAAAAAGGAAGCTACCATTTTACCTTGGTCAATCTGCTTGCGCTTTCCGTTTACTACACCCGACTCTACCAATGGAAGTATTCCGTCAGCAAACATTTCGGTATGAACACCCAAATCCTTGTGGTTACCCAATTGTGCTA
Source organism: Saccharicrinis sp. (assembly GCA_024635585.1). GTDB lineage: Bacteria > Bacteroidota > Bacteroidia > Bacteroidales > Marinilabiliaceae > Saccharicrinis. Next base: position 19,849 of record JAGXIP010000114.1, read on the forward strand.
AAACCGCGTTGGGGATACCACCAATACCCATTTGCAAACAAGCACCATCCTCAATAAGAGCAGCCACATTTTTACCAATGGCGATGTCTATTTCGCTAAGTTCTCCCATCTCGTGGGCATAAAGTGGGCTGTCGTCCTCCACAAAATAATCAATCTCACTCATGTGGAAGATGGCGTCGCCCCATGCACGAGGCACGTTAGGGTTAACCAAAGCAATAACCGTATCGGCACATTCAATGGCCGCTTTAGTGGCATCAACCGAGGTGCCCAAGGATACAAAGCCGTGCTTGTCGGGCTTGGACACCATTATCATGACCACGTTTACTTTTAAATAGCCCTCGCGGATTAATTTTTGTGTCTCGCTCAAAAAGGCGGGGATATAATCGGCATACCCGGCTTGCGTTTGCTTGCGGAGGTTGCCACCAACAAAAAATTGCTCCGAAACGAAAATCCCTTCGAATTCAGGATCAGCAAAATCCATTTTGTTCTCAATGTGGATGTGTTGAAGTTTTACATCGTAAAACTCTTTGTTACGGCCTCGGTTAACCAAAGCCTTGATAAGTTTGAGAGGGGTTACGGCCACACTACTAAAATGGATTCTGTCGCCCGATTTAACTACTTTTACAGCTTCTTCTGCACTTACACTTTTATACTGCATGTTATTTTATATTAGAGATATTTTTCTTTAATTAAAAATTAGGTGCAAAAGTAGAACATTTTAATCATATTGTAGGTCTTAAATTTAGTATTGTACAACATATTTGTTTACAAAAAAATGATGTGATTGAAATAAGTTTTTGGTGACCTATAACCAGGGTTTTGTGAGACTGATTAGGTCTTAGAATTCGATTAGTGGCTGATTTCTATTTCTCTTCAGTTTTTATATCATACCAATCTATCTTTCTTGACAAATACATTATAATAGCCAAAACTATAAATAAACCTATACTACCCATAAGTAATGCATAGTCCTCCATCTGTATTATTGAATAAATAAATAGATACAATAATATAAGAATTAGTCCTATTATCACCGTCAGTTTTTTGTTACTAAAAATGCTTCGAGCATAAGAGGTTATAAGCCCAATAATTGAAATACTAGAAATCAGATAACTAAAATTAAATGCAATATGCTCCGATAATGCTATCAATAGAGTATAAAATACACACAATGCTAAACCAACAATAATATATTGAATAGGATGAATTCTCACCTTGTTTAAAATTTGAACAAAAAAGAAGATTAAAAATGTTAATGCTATAAACATTACGGCATATTTAGCTGAGCGCAAACTTTTCTGATATTCATCTACTGGCACAATTAAATTTACACCAAATGAAGATTCATTTATGGCGTGAATAGAACCTCTAAAACTCTGAGGAAATGAACGATTTAAATGTAAAATTTCCCATATTGCTGAAAACCCATCATTATTAATTTCTCTATTATCAGGAAGAAATGCTCCAATAAAACTAGGACTTTTCCATGTTGAATTAATATTTACTGTTGTTAATTTTCCAAGTGGAATAAAATTCAAACTGGTACTTCCATTGAAATTTATATCTAAAGAGTATTCATGCTTTGTCTTTATTGAGGCTTCTTTTACAATAGGCAGTTTTGTGCTTATACCGTTATTTATGACATCGTTAGTTACTATGCCTGGGTTAAAATAAAACTGTTGATTATCCCATTTTATAGAAATGTTTTTTTGAATACTTCTTAAATCAGATAAGCCTAAAGATATAAATGCATCTTCCCAAATAATATTATCTTCTTTAATCTTCCATTCTTCAAAGCTTGGAGTTGAAAAATCTCCATAGATTTTAATCTTTGAATTGTATACAATTACTTCATAGATACCTCTATATCTAATTTCAGGTGAAATGTCTCCTTTAATATTTAAATTGTCGGGTAAGAAATGTGCATATTCTATTGTTTCAACAACTTTATATTTATCTGATTTTTCACCTTCGTAAACTTTTGTAAAAGTCTTATATGGAACAGTAAGAACCGGTCCTTTAATAGTTTGCTGCTCTCCCCATTTTGAACTAACTTCCTTAATAGCATCATTCTGTCTATATTCTCGCTCTCGAATTAAATCCTTAACCATAGATACAGGAATAAGCAACAATAGAATTAATATACCAATTGTAATAAGCTTAATTGTTATCGAGCTTTTCATCCAATTATTAGCTCTCTCAAAAAATGAAAGTTTATTTGTTGTCATATCTTATTTTTTTAAATTTGCCACTAACTTCTCAATAACCTCACCCCATATGCTGTTATTTCGCCTATGTGCCAAGTTTAATGAGGGTTTTGTGAGACGGTGAAGGTCTTAGAATTCGATTAGCGTTTTGTTGTTTATTCGATTGATTCATATACTTCTTGTTCAAAATTTTTCACAGCCTCAAAAATATCTTCAATTTCACTACTTGTTGTTGAATGGGTTACATTGAATATATTTTCATCAAATGAATGATGTTCTTGATTAAGAAATTTCCAATTTAATTTCTCTTGCACGACTTTTAAACTAATGCTGGAAGAAAATGATGGAGTAATAATCTCATTATACACTTTTGTTAATGAAACTACTAAATGTGTTGGTTTTTCACTATTGTCTTGAGAAAAGTGTCCCGTAATAGTTTTTTCTGTAGTCTTACAATAATTGAAGCAAATTGTTTCAAACCAAATTCTTAAATAAACAAGTGCCTGTCTAATATCAGAATAACTTAAAGCTTCTTTTATCTTTTCTTCAAAAGATATCTGATACGGAACATAAATAATACCTTGATTTTGGTATTTAAAGCAAAAACTAATTGAACTTAATTCCCTTTTATTCACTCTACTCGAATAAGTATTGCAAAATCTTTCCCAGAATAATCTATCATGGGTTGTAACAATTAATTGAGTTTTCTTCAAAAATTTATTTGCAAACATCATATCAATAATGTTAGCTCTATGTTCAGAGTCAATTGCATTTACAACATCATCAAAAACAATAAATGGCAAATTTGCCGATTCTGCAATAGATAAAATAATTGATAAACCTAATGACCTTACATGACCTTCACTCAAAATCACACTTGCTTTCTTCCAACCATCATTTCTTTTCAAATCAATTGAATATGTTTTGTCATTTTGTTGGTTAAATTCTATCTCTTGAATAATCTCATTTTCAGAGTCACCTTTGTTTATTTCTTTATAATATCCTAGTATTCTACCTTTTATTTGTGTAATTAACTCACTTTGTTCTTTTAAAAGATAAGAGTCAATATTACTTATTAAGGAATTATAGTTGACTATTAATTCGTCTATAAATTTTGCAAAAGCCTTTTCCTGAAGAATTTTCTTATTTAGTATTTTACTACTTTTCTTGAATGCATAAATATCTTCAAATAAATTCTTCTGAATTTCTTTTGAATGTCTAAATCGGGTTCTATTATCTGTGTAAATATCCAATTGTGATTGTTTGTCTTTTATTATATCATTGATTTTTAGGTTTAAGTTGTCTATTCGTTTACTTTTCGTAAACTCGATTGAGTATCTTTCTAAATATTTTTTTAATTCATCATCAGCATATTCATTAAGAGAAAGTAATACAGACAACTTATCTGCAAAAGTTGTTGAAGAAGCAATTCTTTTTTCAATGCTTTCAAACATCTCATTTTGAAGCCCTAAGTTAATGCGTTTCAGCGTTTTGTAATTATAGATAAAATCATTCAACTTTGTCCAGAAATCATTTAAAAGCTTGTCGATTAATTTATCCTTTGATAATTGAATATAATTTAGCTCTTTAAGTTCATTTAATTCTTTTTCGGCATTTTCAAATGGATTAACTGTTACAAACTCTATTGGAGTTTTACATGCTGGACAAGTATTTCTATTTATTTTATCGCCGATACTAATTATTGTAGTATACAAGCTTTTGAAATCCAATTTTGTTGCTTGTGTAGAAATTAATGAATTTATTCTATTTAGTCGTTTTCCGTTTAACAAAAGGTGCCATAACCATTTCTTAACGTCATCTTTTTTGTATTCAATTAATTCATATCTTTTTAATTTTTCTTTTGCTGCATTTAAACACCAAATAGACAAATCTAAGGCTTCTTCTTTTAATGTATTTTGATGAAAGTTCTTAATTTCAAGAGTTATACTTTTATAATCCTCCTCACGAGATTCATTTTTTATTTTTAGGTCTTTTAATTTGTAATATGAGTCATAAACTTTACTTTTTTCCACTCTACTTTTAAATGATGTAGGTTGAACAAACTTCGATTTAAAATCATCAAAAACTTCAAATCCTAATAACCGAGCAGTAACATCAGTTGGTTTTACCGCAGTTTCTTTATGACCTCTTAAAAGAGCAAACTCATTTATTCTGTTTTTTTCAATGAAACATTTATTAAACTCGCTGATTTCAAATTCAGTCAGTTTATCTAAAATTAACTGTTCATCTTTTAATCCAATTTCAATTCTCTCAACACCCTTATCTTTCCTTTCAAAGTATTCTTTTTCTCTAATTCCTCTTCTTTTTGCTTCCTTAATACTTCCTGTAAGTTTATATTCTAAGGCTTCACAAAAAGAAGTTTTCCCACTACCATTAGCTCCATAGAAAATATTCTTTTTATTATGAAAATTAATTCTTGTGCCCAAGTCACCTTTAATCGAAGACTGAAATCCTTTAAAATTAGATATTTGTATATACCTAATGTATTCACAACCAAATCTATTTTCTAGTTTTAAATGAGTCTCGTCAGAATTCTTGAAATCCACAATACTCTGCTTGATTTTGTCAAATGGCATGGAAATATCTTTCTCGAAATATTCATTGAAAATTCGGGATAAATCATCGATTATATATTCACTTATACGTTTTTCTGAATCAAACTTTTTGATACAGAAAGTCAAAAGAAGATTATATGTGTCCTCATTTTCTTCTTTAATGTTTTCGTTTATGAATTTCCGGATGAAATAATTCACTGATTTCTTTTTCTATTTTAATTTTATATTGAGGACTTGCTTTACAATAAACGCTAACGTTTTGCAATATGGCCAGAAAGGGATTGCGGAGTACGTCACTATCAAGATACAATGAAATTGATTCGGGTGATGAGCTTCGCATACAACTAAAACCCTTTTTGGCTATATTGTGTGTTAGGGGGCGTATTTTTTCATTTCTTCATACATAGCAATTACTAAACTCTTAAAAGTAAATTTTCTACCTAATTGTTTCTCGTCAGAAATTAGTCTATTAACAATGTTCTGTTTTAACAACGCCGGCATTTGAGAACCTTGACCACCCATCTTTTTGTGTGCTTCATCAAAAAGCCAATCATAGCTTTTAAAACGATTAGCAGTGAGTAAGTTAACCAAATTTTCAAGACAGGATTTAAAAGTCTTTTTTTCGTAAATTATTTTATTCTCTCCAACTAATACAGTATTGATTCCTGTTCCCTTAAGTCCATTTTCAAAACCAAAAAAAGATTGTATCAAATTGTCAACATGCCCTTTTTTAAAGTAGAAAAATAAAACATATTCGTCAAGAATAATTGAATAAGGCATTTTATGGAATGGATGACAAAACAGATAAGTTGCTTCACTTTCAGAATAATCAGGACATCTTATTAATCTGTATGATAAATTTTGGCATTCAATATCTTTTTTTAAAGAGTGGAAGTCAATTTTCTCGATTTTTAGATTCAAGTATTTGTTTAAAATTCTTCGCAGTAATTCTTCTTCTTTATCTTTTAAAATCAATCCTTGTTTTTTAGAAATTGAAACTCTCCATAAAATTGAAATCCAAAATAATAAACTAATCTCTGGTGCAATTTTACTTTCAATCCCTTTTTTTATTAGTGTTTTAGCATATTCACTTTCAATCTGTGCCAATTTTGCTTCGCAATCAGTGCAAAAATAGTGGTCTACAATCAGTGGAATACTATTTTTCGCTATTTCATCATCAGAGAGTTCTCCGTATATCTCATTTAACTTTTCAGGAAGTACGGATTGTCCAAAATAAGAAGTCGTTTCAAGTTCTCCAATTGTAAAACCAAGTTCTTTGTTTCGTTCAGATTTTCCGATTTCGTTATCAATCCTTTTTAATAAAAAATGTGGAATTAAATGTGAACCTGTTTTATCTGCTAATCTGTTCTTACATAATTTACAATTATCCATGTGGTTGCTGTTTTTTTAATATGCCCCCTAACGTTGTTATATGTTCACGTGACTATATAACCGTTGTATCTTTGATTTTTTTATGAACATATCATTCCAAATATAAGGAATATGTTTATATCATTTAATTTTAATCTGATTTTGTATTGTAAAACTTCTAAGAGCATGAAAGGCTATGCGAACAATATTTATTCCCCCTACTTCTTCCCATTCTCCTCCCTACCATCCCTGCCTACCGTCAGGCAGGCGGTAGGCGGGCTTTTACCCAGGCAATATACCTATAAAAAGTAGCCCTACTCACTTTAAC
>JAGXIP010000115.1 GCA_024635585.1 Saccharicrinis sp.
ATATCTGATACGGGTGCCTGGGCTCCCACCACCACCAAATCCGACCATTAAGTCGAATATGTTCATAGTTTATTTGTTGTTATTAAGTAGATGTGTAAGCGTGTTGAATTCTGATTCCATATAAACTGCAAGCCCTACAATGGTACTTATGGTGCTATCAATGGGATTCTTTTGAGCATCCTTTATAACCCGAATAAGGTTAGATGTCTGCGAAAATTTAATCCTTGCATTGGAGTTACAATAACGAAGTACAGGGTTCTGGCCCAGGTTAATGTTCTGACTGACTATAAGTTCCTCATAATATTTAGTAGGAGTACTCATAGTGGTTATGCTTTGTGAGACAGGAATACTAGGTATGTGTGCGATGTCCAGATTAGCTTGTAGCTTTGCCATCAAATCCCATGCGTGATAAGGGTCATACCCTAATGATTGCACATCAAACATCGCGAACACTTCCATTAATTTGTCGTAAACGTCTGCTAAATCTATCCGTTCCTCATGCTCAAATATAAATCCTTGGTCTATCCATTCGGAAAGGTCAACACCATTGGCCCTAACTATCTTTGAATCCTGTTTACTGGGAAAGAAATGGTAGGGTATCACGTGTAACATCTTAGTGTCAGGGTGCTCTACAAGTACTGAGAAGGCTGTAAGGTCAACTGACTGGGAAAGGTCTAAGCCTATCCATGCCCGTGCCCCTCGTAGCTCTTCCATTGGTATCTCGTGACAGCATTTTAAGAATGCTTCATCTGATATAAATGGGTCCTCGGCTGTAGTCTGAAATATATTACAGTTTTTAACCAAGAAGTTTTTCCAACTTGAAGGAATCAGCAAAGCTTTGTCCCTCATTTGTTTCAATCTGTCGATGTGTACGGCTGTTCCCATTCCGGGATTAGCTTTCTCCAGTACTGCGATGTCATCTTGTTTGGCTTCGTCCTCGCTATCCAATGTATATAAGGCATAGAATGTACTATCATCTTCTACCTTTCCATTCAGGACATTCCCAGCGAGTTCAATTTGTGTAAACAACGGGTAACCTACGGTAAGGAATCCTGCTGTTGATACGGTTAAAAATAAAGGATTGTGTTTTGCGGCCATGCCGGTTACCACAACCTCTTTTAATGCACTTGTTTTAAATGCGTGGGCTTCATCATACAAGCAGAATGCAGGGTTTGAACCATCAGCTCTTTCCGCTTGCTGCTCTGAAAGCTGCATCAATGTGTGCAAGGATGTTCCATCATCAAAATGTAACTCATCCCTGTAAGTTTTAATTCTCCTTTTTAGCGAAGGAGAGTTCCGGACTATCAATTTAGCGTAGTCCATTAACTGTTGTGCCTGTTTTTGTACAGTTGCAGCTCCAAAACATTGTGCTTGCATACCTCCGTACTTGGTCATAAATATCAATGACAATGCAGCACCGAACATAGTCTTACCCGATTTACGTGATACGAATATCAAGCCCTCGGTGTGTACTCTCTTTCCGGTTACTGGATCTATTATAGCAAACAGGTTTAACAGTACCCAACACTGCCACGGGGCAGGGAGGAACTGAGTAGCCCTATCGTTAACTGAAATGTAAATGTAGAAGAATACACCAGCGACCTTACGCAATGCGTCCTCGGAATAGCTATACTTTTCCCTTAATTCTTGTGACCGATGTACGGCCTTTATAATGTTTTCACAGGCAATCTGTTTACCTGACAATACATCTGTTTCATATTGGTGCGCCCTTCTCACAACTTCATCCTGAAACTCCGGAAGGGACTTAAAGAGTCTCATTGGTTTCATTTTGTATTTTTAAAGGTCGTCGAATCCGTCGTCGTCGGGCTTTGCCGTTACACCTGCATCCTTTGGAGAGAGTTTCAATAGCGAACATATTGTTCTGAACTCACGGAGCAGTGGTGCTAGCAGATCACTTGCAGGATTCTTTTTCACTCCACTGGCTGTTTTTATAAAAAACCCATTAACTTTTATCGACTTTTTGACATCTTTTATCATGCCCTCAATCTCGTATAATTTATCAATGTTCGGACTGTAATGTTTTTTATACAGCCCTTTCTCTTTAAGGAGTTTGAGTAAAGTTTCTCGTTGTATCATGGTGGTGTTTGCTATGGTAGTTTTGTGGCACTAAAAACTAAAATGAAAATGGATATTTTGTGAAGAGTACAGGGCGGTGTGTTTAGCGGTGCTATCAATAAATATTTTTTATCACCCCCTATCCCTTTACAATTTTTATTTTTTTATTTTTATCTGACACACCGCGTTGGCTGAGTATCCGGGATGCTTCATCATCAGACTTATACACACCTGCACATTGAGGATGTCCACCTTTACCAATGTAGTTAGCAGCATACCCAATTATCTTTTTCTTTGGTCTGCTCACCTTTGGTTTTGGAGAAGTTGTCTCTGGAATATTATCTTCAATCATTGTCGAAATCATTAAATTGGTTTTGTAGTTGTTTGCCCTTCTGGAGGTTCGCTGCACTATACTTGCCGTTCTGTCTCGCAGTCTTAATAGCATGACAGGTTGGGCAAAGTGTTTGCAGGTTGTCCCAGTCTAAACCCATGGTACTTATGGTATCGGGAGTAAGGGGTGTGGTATGGTCGGTGAACATTCGTTTCACTATCTTACCTTTAGGACCAATCATGCCCTTGCCCACATATAGCCCTTTGCGTTCACAATGCTTACATAATGGGAATAGCTGTTTGTGAGTTGCGGCCATCCTAGCCCATGCAGGTGTGGTGTAAAAGCTTTCTACCTCTGGGTTGTGTGACCAACTCTTTTTATCCTTTTGTTCCCACTTGAATTTATACTTTGTACCCACGTGCACTTCTTATGTGCATCAACCATTCCTCATGCTCTCTCTTTCGAACCTTGGCCTTGCGCATCTCTGCTTTCCAATTATCTTCCCATCGCATTATAACACCACGGGAATAAAGGAGAAGGTAGATGGTTGCAACGAGATCCATTATAATGGTGCCCGGATATAAGAAGATTACTTCCGGGCAAACCATTATAAGTAAAGGAAGGATAAGTAGCTTTAACAGGAGTAGGTTGTGCAGTATCTTTGCTGCCTTGTGCCTATCCATAACTATTCTGCTACTTCAGCTTCAACAGCGGGTTCAACGTCCTCACAACCCTGTACTGCCTTGAATAGCTCCTGTATCTCCAGGAAGGTTAACTTGGTGTGGCTTTGTGCAATTACCTCCATTAAATATTGCAATAGCTGTGCATCAATCTTTTTAAATTGTTTTTGATTTTCCATCATCTTAATTATTATTGTTTTTATTTATATGTATAACATGAAAGAACCTCCTAGCCATCGTTATGGACAAGGAGGTTCGTACTCTAAAATATATTGGATCACAAATGAATTTTCTATTTCTCTTTCAACCTCGTAAATGATACCACACTAAATGTGTACGCAACGAGGGAAAGTGTTCCCACCGATATTAAAATGTTAAAGGGAATGTATATGTATATCACTGGATCTTCTTTAACCACACTCGAAAAAAGTATGAGTGGTAAAAAGGATAGAAATATAAATATCGCGTTAATTATAATGGTTAATTTTGTAGATTTCATCGTCTGGTTATTTATCTAGTTCAGTTAAGGTAGATGCTGTCTGCACGTAGTATTTCATATCTTCATACTCACTCTCCACTGCTAACTCAATCAGCACCTCACGAAAGCCCTTAAAGCCTATCTCGCGTTCAAGTTGAGACTTGCTGTTAATGTCGTTAAATGCTTTGTAAATTTGCGCTTTGGGCTTGCCACTTAGAATAAATTCCTTTAACAACTTTTTAAATAAAAGCTTCGTTTCACACAAAGACTTCTCCGACTCAGCTAATTGAACATATGAATTCAATAATTTGCTTCCACTCAAATCCCATTTCAAATCTCCTTCGATAGGAGTGTCCTCTACCGTAATTTCGTACCCATCTTCAAGGTGTTTGTTGAATCTGATGGTAATGTCCAAATCATACTTCTCTGTAACTTCTAAATAATTTTGCATATTTTAATTTAGTTTGCATTAATGCCAGTATCGGCATCGAGGAGTCCGTGGAATCGAACCACGCGCCAGGTAATGCAAGACCCATAACCAATTGTACAGATTGGGTAGGCTAACCATTAACTCCAGATGAACCTATCCGTCTGGACTCCTCCGTAGGATAGGTTCTTTATTTAGACAAAAATAAGTTCTTGATGAAAGTGACCCGGACTTACAAACTGCCGGGTAATCTTTAAGCTCTTTCTATACATATGGGATATGTACCGACAAGTGGATTTATCGCTTCTTGGTCTCCCGTGTAATACGATATATCATGCCGGTTTTTGAGATGTCCACACCTTTTGTCAACTTCTCCAACATCAAATCTTGCAGGGCATCTTCTTTGGAAATGGAGGTGGAAGAGTTAATAGTTCTTTTACAGTTTCCAGTCATCCTACCCATAATTTCCTCATACGATATAACCATCTCCGTGTGCTGTTCGTAGGTCAATAGGTGGTATTCTCTCTCCTCAGAATTCTGCGCTTTTAATTCGCCTTTATTGTACCCATCCCATATAAATCTATCCTCATAATAGCCATTGAGTTTCATACGCGCCTCACTGTTCGGGAGGGATTCGATAGAACGCTGTATGTCGCGTTTGGTAGGTACGAAATCTTGGTAGGATGCATCATATTCGTTCCAGTCGGTAATCTTCCCGGGGTTCAGGAGATCTGAAAGGATGCATGTCTCTAGGTTCATAGCAGTGCCGTTAATAGCGGTTATTACTTCTTCCTCGGAGATTGGAAAGTTCTCAACGATGTAATCAATGTCATAGCCAGCGTGGAATAATTCATTCACTAAATACTGGTCCGGTTTTCTCGTGCCCTTGGCCTCGATACAATTAATTTTACTCTGCATTACGTTTTTTAGTTTGTGGTAGTGCATCATAAATAAAATAGGCCGGCACCCCTTGTTCATATGTTATCATTACTAGATAATATACGAAAAATTTCCGACATATACAAATGATAAGATTTATTAAGGTAAACATATTATTCGTATAGTATCTTATTATGATTGAGCGTACTGGCTGGACAAATAAAAAAGTTTACATTGCGATTTTTAACATTATAATATAAAACTAATAATGATGGATGAACTTGAAAAAAGAGAAAAGATTGAAAGGAATAAAAAATTATTTAAGTACAAAATGGAATTATTTACGGCATGTACCTCCATTGAGGAAATAATTGCGGAATGTGGTTTGGAACATTTATTTTTAACAGATAGTGATACTGCACCGGAATTGCATCCGTACCAAAAAAGTATGCTTAATTTAGAAAGGCCCTACAATCAAATCTTAAAGCTTGCTAGGGAAAGCCAATGTGAAATGTTTGAAGTAGTAGGTTCTTTCGCACCCGGAGAGTTTGACTTTGCAGATTTATTTGGAGAAAAGTAAAACCAGCCCAATCTTAATATTCCTTCAAAACGTGTCTACAATCTTTTGATGATTTGGTTGTAGGGACGTTTTGATACCTTTTCCGTTTGAGACACCGTAAAAGGAGAAAGGTATATTGTGTTGTTTGTATCAGAGTTAAAATTTCACTATATTTGTTTTAGGTGTCCGGGACTTGATTGCTCAATCATACCGACGACACTGGAAATTTTAATTCTTCAATTTTTTATTGCCTGAATCTCTCAAGTTCAAAACGGCAACTCTTGGCCTTTGAAAAAGGCAAAGGAATGAGTCTTAGACTAAATCTATTTATTCCTAAATATACGATATAGACTAAATATAGTATAGGTCTAATTTTTACATACCACAGTCTAATTTTTACATACCACAGTCTAATTTTTGCATTCTGACTTTAAAAACACCTGTAAATCCCGTCAAATGTTAATAAATCTTAAATTATTGATTTGAAATTATAATTATTACATTACAAATAAAAATTTATACCTTGGTGTGTAATTTATATATTTTTAACACTAACATAAATTGCTTGTCGGTCAGGTATTTGTGGTGTTATTATCTGTTTACGAAAAGATACTAAATACATAACCAAGTGTAATATTTGTTTGGTAATGAAATTATTAGTATATTATATTATAATCAAAACAGAAATAGATGGATACCCAAACAATTAACAACATGCGTAAATATAACGATGGTTATAAAACGCTCACAAGTGCTGAAATCGGACAGCATTCTCAAGTAGTGTACTCTTTAATTAAAAGCGACCTGCTACCCTCACACAAGCTTGTATACGCGTACCTGCGCTCGTATATGAATGGTAAGACAGGCACATCAACAGTATCCTTAGATACATTAGCTTCCAAAATAGGATATAGTCGCCAAACTATTTTTACAGCTATTAAAACTCTTGAGGAAAGGGATTACATATTTACTGAAACCAAACGTAAAAAGTGTGGTGTTGCTAACAAATATGCCACAACCTATAATGTTTACAGCTTTCCTAAAAAGGATGAGATGTTTGCGATGATATCTTTTTACTTTTTAGCCAGTTCAATTATAGATACAAAGGAAAAAGAATTCATACTCTTACTTTTCCCTTACATTCTAGGCAATGATACAATAGGTTCTTTAGATAGCCCTGTATTCACAGGAGAATTAACACAACTTACAAGGCTTACAACACACACCGTTTTAAAAAGAGTAAATAGTTTAATGGGTAAAAAATTACTCACCTACCACTCTACTAGATACTCAAACACTGAAGAACCTGCACCAGTGGGGTACAAGTTCGATATGAGGAGTATAATGCTTGATGCAAACCATAACCTTATTATTGAGAACAATGAGCTTAGAGAAGCTGTATTGACACAACCAGAATTAAACTAAAAGCAACGGGCAGGAGCCAATCTCGCAACCTCCTGCCCATCACTATGATGTTAAACAAACTGATAAATAAAGATATGAATAATTTAGCACAAACACCAAACCAAAACATGAGAATAATACCACTTCCTACTAATAACAATTCTAATACAATGGTCGTAACTAGATCTTACCAACGTCCCGTTATGCCTGACCTATCAAAGATACCATCATTAAATAAGAGTAGAGTTGAAAAAATACAACCAGTTCAACAGCACCCAACATTACCTCCACTTCCTCCAAAGCCAGTTAAAATTAAACCAGAGGTTGTGGAAGTGGAAGTGTTACCAGCAGAAATTGTACAAGAATCTACGGGAATGCAGATTTTTAATAATTCTGAATTTGGAGACGTAAGGGTGGTTAACCAAGAGGGTACTATTTTTTTCGCAGGATTGGATGTAGCAAAAGCTTTGGGGTATTCAAACACAAGGGATGCGATTAATAAACATTGTAAGGGTGTCGTGAAACGCGACGGGGTCTCCCAGACTATTAATCAACATGGAACCGTTACCGAACAGTCGGTAATCATGTCCTATATTCCGGAGAGTGATCTTTACCGTTTAATTATGCGCAGCAAACTACCTAACGCTGAAAAGTTTCAGGATTGGGTGGTTGAAGATGTATTACCAACAATCAGAAAGCATGGAGCATATATGACTGAAAAAACTATTGAGGAAGCGTTAGCCAATCCAGACATACTTATTCAGCTTGCTACAACTATAAAAGTGGAACGTGCTCAGAAAGCTGCCCTCCAAGCACATAATGAAGCACAGTCAGCGCAAATAGCTTTAGATGCGCCATTGGTGGAGCATTGCAAAAATGTACTTGATAGTGATTCAGCTATTACTACCCGAATTATAGCGAAAGAGCTTGGTATGACATCTAATAAACTGAATAAAGAATTATATGCCAGACGTGTTCAATATAAAAATAAGAGCTCGGACACTTGGGTATTATATTCAGAATACCAAAATTTTGGATATACTAAGATTGTTACAGCTTTAGTGAAAACTTCAAATGGTACTATTACAACACACACAACTAAATGGACTGAGAAAGGTAGGTTGTTCATACATGAGATAATGGGTAGAAAGCCAAATGAAAATACTAAACCTACTCCTGAATGTGATATCCTGCCCGATTTTATCAAACCCACACCTATTTTAAAGTTAACGCCTGAGATGTTAGCGAAAATGTGTGGCAAAAATTAAAACAAAAAAAAGCAGGGAGGCCAATGATACCTCCCTGCTCAAAGATTCCCAAATGATTTAAACAATTAAAGATAACCAAATAAAATAATGGATACAATAGTAAAAAGATCATATTACGATAACGATAACCTAATTAAAGCATATTTCTTGAAAGTAGCAGAGCTGCACGTCTCAGGGGAAGCGTATCCTGTAGACCTTGAGGAAGTTTGGCCATTAGCGTACTCACGGAAAGATACCGCCGTAGCAGCATTAAAAAAGAATTTTAAAGAGGGCGAAGATTATACCATGAAAACAATCCGAGTTGAAAAAGAGTTAGGTTCAACGCAATACAAACAATACAAAATGACATCGAAATGCATGGAGTATTATGTGGCTATTAAAGACAGAGATGTATTCAATGTGTATATGGAAATTTTTCATCAGTACATGGATAAGCAGGATGCAAGGGAGGCCGGACGTGCTCCAGAGAATTTTGCAGATTTATTAAGGAAGAAGGCCGAGGAAGTCCAAGCAGCGGAAGCTTTAGAATCTAAAGCTAGAATGTCGGAAGCAGCTTTGAATATGCAACACTCTATGAGTCAAGCAACACGGGAACATTGACGTTAATAATAGCAAACCCAAATCTAAGAACCTCGGCAATAGTCGGGGTTTTTTGGTTAACAGTAATAGCCTAACAATTCACGTTTAACTTCATTGCACTAATACCGTAAGCTTTCGATATATCACTTGTGGTATAAAGCCCCTCACGGTTACCGATGAACTCATCATGGTAATCTGCCTTGGGTTTTATAGCGTCAACTGATTTTTGTAAATCAGCAGCTAATTGTAACGCGGAAGCAAAATCAGTAGGAACCTGAAACTGTTGCTGTATTGCCTTCCTTGTTTGATGGAAAACTTTACGATACACTTCAAATACTGGAGTTACTTTTCTTGCAATTAAATGTTCCAAACATGCGCTGCTTAGTTTGTACTTTGTAACCGGTCTACCACCCATAGGGTTTTCACCATTTATGGTGGAAACTTGGTAATCAATACCTTGCAGGAATTCCTTCAATAAAACTCTTACAGCTTTATCCTTTCCACTGTAAGCAATCTCCCAAACTTCATCCAAATCAACAGGGAACTCCTCTCCGGAATCTGTCAATCTCAGCACCTCTTCAAAATAGGTTTTGATTTGATTGTTTTCACTCAGTTTTCCCAAAGAGTTTGTTTTGGGTTCTTGCCGTGAAACTTGATAGATGGCGCCTTACTATATCCCTACGCAACTTTCATAAAAAACCGTTATCTTTGAATCTTGTGAGCGTTTTTAGTCTATTAATCCGATGGTAAATTTAAACTACTTCTATTTAACATGCTGCACCTCCCGACATAGGCATTCATCAGATGTAGCTTTGGTTGGAGGTGGGAGTTTCCCGCAGCCGGGCGAGATTTCGCTGGCTCACCACGGGGTGTTGTTTTTGGATGAACTGCCTGAATTTAAACGTACTGTCCTCGAGGTGATGCGCCAACCGCTTGAAGACCGTGTAATCACCATATCGCGCGCGCGGTTTAGTGTGGATTATCCTGCCAGCTTTATGCTGGTAACCAGTATGAACCCCTGCCCATGCGGATATTTTAATCATCCTGATAAAAAATGCGTATGTGCTCCCGGTGCGGTACAACGTTATATGAGCCGTATCTCCGGCCCTCTGCTCGATCGGATAGACCTGCAAATTGAAGTGGTGCCAGTACCATTTAAGGAATTAAGCACCGCATCCACGTCTGAAAAAAGCGAGGTCATTCGCGAAAGGGTTATAGTAGCTCGAAAAATACAAAGCGAACGCTATAAAGATTACGACAATGTTTTCTGCAATGCACAGATAAGCTCCAGGATGCAACGGAAATATGCCACCCCCACTGATGATGCCATGGAAGTATTGAAAAATGCCATGGAAAAACGAAATTTATCGGCCCGTGCCTTCGACCGGATAATTAAAGTAGCCCGCACCATTGCCGATCTGGAAGGCGTAGAACAAGTGCAAGCCCATCATATTGCAGAAGCTGTGCAATATAGGAATTTGGACAAAGATGGTTGGGCGGGATAAACAAAGGACCCAGAATTGAGTTTACAATAGATAATTTTAAAAGCTTTTCTTAGTAGCCTATTCGTTGCACCTCACAGGTTGATCACAGTACTATTTTATTGTACTCTGGTGGTTTTCAATAATTTTTGCAATTTCAAGTCCTATCCTTTCAGCTGTTATGGGAGACCAATGTGTATCGTCATAATAATAAGCATCTTTAGTTTCTTTAATTAGGTCTTTTATTATTTCTTTTGAATTTATATATAAGTAAGACTTAGGCAACGAATCTAAATAATCAAAGAATAATGGTTCAGGATATTTTTCTTTTTTGCTTATAAAGTCGTAATAAACATCGTATTTATCAGGACTTGGTAAAACTATAAGATTAATGCCTTTTGCAATCAATTTTGTGTACAAAAAATTCAAAGTCTTATTCAATTCAATCACTTTTTCTAAATCATTGTTAACCTCAATGTTATCAACATCCTCTTGATAGAATAATAAGGTATTTGGTTTATTTGTGAATAAACTAATTGTTGTATTCACTTTGTAAGTTTTGGAACCGTAGGGTTTGTCAAAAAGACAATATGCCAAGTTGAAATAGGGAACTTTAATCATCCTGTCAGAAAATAAAGTATAATCACTTCTTGCTTTTTCGTTAGTTGGCTTATTGTCTGACTTTTTAGTCTCTTCAATAGATAATTTCAATGCTTCTAATGAAAGCGAAGATAAAGTATCTATTTTTTCAACCCTATTTACAAAATATCTTTCAACAGATTGCAATACAACAAAATCTACTTTTAGCCTATCAAAAACATCCCCATTTGTTATATTGATTAAACTTTGTATAGGGTTACCAAAGAAGTACTGATTCATATATATAACCGAAATGCTATCCTGATTTGCAAGATAATTTTTATAGCCAAACTCATGCTGTAGTGAGAAAGAATCACCAATTACCATCGCACTAAAATGATTTTCCTTTTCTAAATCAGTCGTAATAATTTGTTCGTATTTAATCGGCATGGCTTTAAAATTGTCCTTGATAATATTTCTGTATTCACTATTATCTATTATAAAACCTACTCGAAGCAAATCCTCTTCTTCACTCACCGAATAAAATGTCTCTGTTATAGCGATAAGTAATAAAATAGGCATTAAAAAAAACAACACCTTATAAATATAGTTTTTCATTTGTATCTTAAAATTGAAAGTAAATAAACTGCTGTTCCTTTCCCCCAAACCAAAAAAGCGCAATAATTACAGCATAGTATAAGGCGTACCGGAAAGGTTGCTTCCAATTTAAGCCAATATTTTCTAAAGCATATTTCCCTTCCCTTCCGATCCATTCGACAAGTATAAATACGCCCAAAAGAATAATCATCTTTAAAGGACGCATGGCAGCTCCTGGGAAATCCGATCCACGAGCTGCAAACATTGTGCTTGAAAATATCTCATCTATGATTTGATAGGCATGATGCATATTTTCAGCCCGAAAAAATATCCATGCAAATACTGTTAATCCAAATGTAAATGCTATTTGTAACAACTCTTTGAAAGAAGCAAATAACTTACCCTGCGCTACTATATTTAAATTTTTCCTGTTATTGCCCGTAATTAATAATGGGACAAAATAAATTGCATTTAATAACCCCCAAAAAATAAACGTCCAATTGGCACCATGCCAAAATCCGCTTACCACAAATATTATAACGATGTTTCGTATAGCGCGAGCAATATTTACACGACTTCCTCCTAACGGGATGTATAGATAATCTCTAAACCAAGTAGAAAGCGAAATATGCCAACGTCTCCAAAACTCAGCTATATCGCGCGAGAAATAAGGGAAGGCAAAGTTTTGCATCAGATTAAATCCGAATAAACGTGCTGTACCAATAGCAATATCCGAGTAACCAGAAAAATCACCGTAAATCTGGAAAGTAAAAAAAATAGCACCTAAAACTAATGAACCTCCGTGAGCATCGGCTGAATTATTAAAAGCAGCATTGGCCAATTCCGCACAATTGTCGGCTATTACCACCTTTTTAAACAATCCCCATAATATCTGACGAGTACCATCAACAGCTTTAGAATAATTAAAAGTCCGTTTTGAGCTAAATTGAGGCAATAAATGTGTTGCTCTCTCAATAGGGCCCGCAACTAATTGCGGAAAAAAGCTCACGAAAGCAGAGAAAGCAATAAAGTCATTAGTGGGTTCTAGTTTCCGTTTATAAACGTCTATGGTATAACTCAAAGTTTGAAAAGTATAAAAACTAATACCCACGGGTAAAATTATATTTAAAGAATTACCCTGAATCTCTCTTCCGAAAAATGAAAATGCAGATATAAAATTGCCAATAAAAAAATTGTAATATTTAAAAAAGCCAAGAAAACCTAGATTTACAAGAATACTTGTCCAGAGTAGAATCTTTCTCTTTGTTTGCCTGTTTTCCTTTTTAAGATGCTGACCGACTACAAAATCAACAATTGTACTAAATAATATCAGCGACAAAAATCTCCAATCCCACCAACCATAAAACACATAACTTGCTGTAACAATTAAAACATTTTGAAGTTTTATGTTCCTATTAGTCACAAACCAATATAAGACAAATACAATCGGTAAAAATATAGCAAAGTCAATCGAGTTGAAAAGCATTTATATATGAATTAAAATCAAATTTTGCGAAAATAATATTTTTTAGTGTATAAAGTTAATTATTCAATAAGACAACTTCACATAGGGTAATTCTTCTTTGTAAAAAGTTACGGGAGAATTGGCGCAAGAGGACATAGACAACTCAAGTTTACAAGAATAAAACTAGGAAACTGATGAACAAATATTTATAGCCCAAATGATCAACTCTCCTAATCTATTCATTTTCCTCTATTTTTTCATAAATTCGCATCCTCTTACAACCAAATCATTAAGAAAGTGTTACACATGCATCTATACAGCTGTTGAAACCTATAACACATATATGTAAAACCTAAACTTTATTTCTATTTATTGGTAATTAATGAATAGATGAGGCTATATTGCAAAGCAAATAAAGATATTGGTAAACTACTGGCAATAACGCCAATTTTTAACAATCAACTTATAAAATACAGATGGCAGACGATTTTTCAACCAACATTTTAATGGATCCTATAGGTCGCTTGATGGGATTTAGATATAAATCACACCCATGGCACGGCATTCACATAGGCAAGGATGCTCCAGAGATAGTGACTACCTTTATTGAGGTGGTGCCAACAGACACCATTAAGTATGAAATTGATAAGGAAACCGGATATTTAAAAATTGACCGTCCTCAAAAATATTCCAACGTAGTGCCTGCCCTGTATGGCTTTATACCACAAACCTTTTGCGGAACACGCATAGGTCAATACTGTTCCGAAAAATCAGGAAGAGATGCAGTAGAAGGTGATGGCGATCCACTGGATATTTGTGTGCTTACCGAAAAAGAGGTGCCCCATGGCGACATCATTGCCCATGCTAGACCAATTGGTGGTTTTAGGATGATAGATGGTAATCAGGCTGATGATAAAATTATTGCTGTACTTAAGGGCGACATAGTTTATGGAAATATGAAGGATATTTCCGATCTCCCACAGTTGGTCATCAACAGGCTAAAACACTATTTTTTAACCTATAAGGATATGCCTGGTTTTGATGCCGATTGCGAGATAACCCATATTTACGATGCCGAAGAAGCCAAAGAAGTTATTAAGCTTTCGGCATTAGATTACGATTCCCGTTTCGACTCATTGCGCAGTGCGCTATCTAATTATTAGACCTATATTTTTTAACTATAATAACTGAATTTAAAGTAAATAATTGGCTGCACCTAACAACGTTTGATGAAACAATGTTAGGCATAGCCAATTTTGTTTTATAGCACAATCAATACGTTATGACTTTTACTCATTGAAGTAATAAAAATTCTTATCACTGCATGGATGGTTTAACAAACCAGGTAAACACCAAACATCCCACACAAAAATTAGCCACACATTCCAATCCGGCGAAAACAATCAAGGCGAAGGCAATGCTGTTGGATAGTAAGGCAAAGCCCAATAGTTGAAAAGCCACAATCAAAAAAGTAAAAACAAAGCCCAAGCGAGCAGCAAACATTTTGGGTGCTTTGTCTATAAGTTTGCCTTTAAAATGAAATTTACTGTTTAAGGCTACTGCCAGTTTCAACAACAGGCTATATTTACCCTTCCCAAATCCCCTCAAATAAAAATCGAATAGCAAAAAAGCAGGTATAAGCCAAATGTTTAAAATAACATATGCTATCAATAGGATTACTACAAATAAACCAATTAATCGAGGTATGTTTTCATTAAAGCGTTCCGAAGACACTGGACATAGTATGTTTTTCATTTGTTTCTATATTTGTGTTTAATCTTTAAACTACGTTTAATCAGAAAAGTTTTAACTAAAACATTTATTTATCATACTGTTATTATAGGTTCTTGGAAAATTTATGCAACATTGTTGCATTTACGGAAAATTGCTATATTTGCGAACCGAATAAATATAAATATTCAACCTGAAAAGTTGTATCACATATGGAAACAGTTGACCGCATGCCGCCTAAAGCTTTCCGCGAACGCCATAGCAAGTCTGCGGAGGATTTAGCGGTGGTGCAAATCTTAAAGAAAAAGGGAATACGTGTTACCCAAAACAGGGTTGAGCTACTAGATATATTAAAGGATGCCCGGCATCCTTTAAATCAAAAAGATATTGAGGAGCAATTGAGTGCAACGCCTGACCGGGTGACTTTGTATCGAAACCTGAGGTTTTTTGTGGATCATAAAATTATCCATAAAATTGAGATAAACGGCTCCCTTACGTCATATAGTCTCAATGTAAGTTATTTGGATGAAGGACATACTGCGGAGCACCTTCATTTTTATTGTAGTATTTGCCATAAAGTTACCTGTATGCCGCAGCACGGCATAAAAAAATACGATTTGCCCGAGGGCTTTTCACAGCAAAGCAGTAAGCTTATTGTTAATGGAATCTGCAATATTTGCAATAAAGAAAAAATAAAATCATAAATACAAAACATCATATAAAATGAAACAAAATATTCTTGCAGTTTTAATCGGCATTATTACCATTTCACTAGTTAGTTGCAAGCCTCAGTCGTCAGGATCAACATCCATTTCGGTAAGTATCCAGCCCCAAAAATATTTGGTACAACAGCTCATGGGAAATGATGTAGCCATTAATGTGCTGATTCCCAAAGGAAGCAGTCCGGCAACTTATGCCCCAAGCCCTAAGCAGATTAAAGACCTGGGGGATTCAAAAGTATATTTACGTATCGGACATAT
>JAGXIP010000116.1 GCA_024635585.1 Saccharicrinis sp.
ATCACCGATCATATTGCGATGCCCATGACCACCTTTGAGGGATTGGTTTTGCATAAAATGGTTATTGAAAACACGTTCAGCCATAGCCAGGTACTTTGATTTTCCGGTAACTTTCGCAAGTTCCAAATTCAGGCGAATCCAATCGGTATGGGCACAGCCCTCATCCCTTTCATCGAAAACATGACACTTTTCCAAAGGGCCGCCTGGTGCTTGAATATAGCCGCCTTCGACAAGTTCCTGCCAACGATCTTCCACACGATTCAAATAGTATTGGTTTTGTGTTGCTTCACACAGGAGCAATAGCCCTACATGATTGCATAGCATTCCGTGCGTATGATCAACAGGTAAACGATCGAATTGCTCTAAAAAGCTGGCCATTGTCACAGCAGTATCAAGGTATTTTTTCTCGCCGGTAACTGAATAAAGTTTAACCAATCCTTCCATGGCAGGAAAGTAACAGATAACATAATTGGAATAATATAAACCGGCCCGAACATATTGGGACTTTCGGGAAGAGTCTGTAAAGAGTGGGAGGGTGTTCACATAGAAGTCACCAAGCTCCTTAAGGGCTGAAAGAACTGCGGGATCTTTATAAGATTGATAAGTTTCTACTAGTCCGCAAAGCATACGGGCATTTCCCCACAATGCCGGATAAAAGACTTTAGGCCCGAGCTCGTTATCCAGAGCATTATTCCAATCCACCTCTCCGGAGGAACAAAAATATCCTCCCTGTCTCTGGTTCTTTAAAGCATCATCAACCAGCTCTTTAAAAAGAGAATCCGTCTTAGCCGATTTTCCGGCATCCAGCGCCATGATTTCGATATAGGGACCGGATATATCGCCTGAGAATTGTTTGAAGCGGCGACGATGCTCGCTTCCCCGTTCGTTATCAAATTCCGTAACTTGCTCTTTTGTAAGATCTGCTCGTAGCCAGGCAAGAGAGGTAAAAGGATAGGTGTCGAACCTTTCGGTTATTTGTTTTTCCGCAGCTCTGGCTTCACCGCCAATAGTGACAGTCTGCGTTTCACCTCCACCACATGACGACATTAAAGAAAGGGTAAGTCTAGTATGCATTATTGTTCCTGTAGTTTTTTTGAAATTGTAGTTTGTTCATAGTTATATTCCAAGTCTTTCCTAATCGGAAAATTTTCATCCTGTTTTTCTATTTTTCAATAATATGTTGTAAGTGGATATTCGTTATTTGCATTCACCTACTGGTTTTACTCCCTCATCTGTGGGAATTACTTTCTTTATGATTCCATCATTATTGTAATACAAATAATCCACATTGATTGATCGGCGGTACGGATGCGATCCCGAATCCCTCCATCCAAACTTTGAATTTTCTTCCGGACGTCTTTTGAAATAGAGATCCGAGTCGTGATAAAAGAGGTACCATTTACCGTCATACTCAACGATAGAATGATGGTTGGTGCCGCTGTTCATCTCATCAAGAATTACACCCTGATATTCATACGGGCCAAATACATTTTTTGAGGTAGCATAAGCAATTTGCGGGCCGGTTCCTCCTGTTTCACCACGTGTAGAATACGAGAGATAATAAGTACCATTGTATTTATGCACCCAAATTGCTTCAAAAAAATCTTTTGCACCTTCGAGGATATGTACAGGGCCATCATAACTAATCATGTCATCATTCAGCATAATTGCATTCACATCAATCTGACCGAAAAAAAGATAGGCTGTCCCGTCATCGTCGATAAATATTGATGGATCGATAAAATCGCGTTTGTTAACCACACCGGGAGAATCCTTTGTAATCAAAGGTTTTCCAAGGGCATCTTTAAATGGTCCGGCAGGCGAGTCGCCAACGGCCACACCAATATACGACTGGTCGGTAGGGAAGTAGAAATAATATTTTCCGTTTTTAAAGGCGCAATCGGGAGCCCATGCTCTTTCTTTTGCCCACGAAATTGAATCAAGCGAAAGAGCAACACCATGATCGGTCCAGTCTTTCATGTTTTTTGAAGAGTACACGTGATAATCTTTCATGTCAAACGTTTTGGCGCTATCCCTGTCGTGGGAAGGATAAACATAAACCCGTCCGTTAAAGACATGTGCTGAAGGATCGGCCGTATACTGTTTGGTGATAAATGGATTTTGCGCAGATGCTAAAGCAGTTAAAAACAGCAGTGCTGGTAGAAGTAAAATAAATTTTTCTTTATTATTCATAGTCAGTATATTTTATTAATTCAACAAATACATTACATCAGCGTGCCCGCTCGTTTTTGCTCCACCATTTCCTGAGGACTTTCAGTCGGTCTGTTGGTTCCGTGGCTTTTTCCTTCTTGTTTCTATCTTCAGTGAACTCCAGATTCCACACGTGGGATTCGCGGTAGGCATGATAGCTCCAGTCCCAGCCGTACTCCTCGAAGATGGAGATCAGGTCGTCCAGATAAATCTCCGCTCCCGGTGCCCAGCGGAAAGCACTGAATTCTCCAATATAAATGTGTACGTTATGCGCAAGCTGAAAATCACGTACAGGTTGCAGGTACTCCCGCAGGGATTCTTTGTTCACCAACTTACCGTCAATGAAGCCAGGATACGTTTTGGCCGGTTCTTCGGCTATTTGATAGGTATAACCCAAGGGCTCGTACATATGCGCCTGGTAGATGATTTTCGGCACATCGATCGGTAACATGTGCTTGAAGGATCCGGGTCTGCTCCAGTCATCAGCTGTGACCATGATAGGAGTCTCCGGGTCAATAACACGGATAGCCTTGGCAGCTTTGATCTGCAGCTCCAGAAAGTTATCCATTCCCTCCGGCTGTTCCATTTGATGTACCGGTTCATTCACCAGATCGTAGGCCCAGATCATGGGTTGACCTTTCAGGCGATGAACGATCTTCTCCCATGTCTTGATAAACGCCTCAGCATATTCCTGCTCATAAAACATAGCCATATCGCGATTTTCGTAGCGGCCTCCCGGCAACTCATGCAAATCAACTACAACATATAGCCCGTACTTTTTACAGTACTTTAGAACTTCTTCCAGCTTTTTCAGTTGTCCGTCGATCCAGCGGTTGTACTCGTCCAGATCGCGGTTGCAATCGACTCCGTGCCAGTCCCTCATTATCTGGTAGCGGATCAAATTGGCGCCCCATTCCTGGCCAATCCTACGGAGGTCGCTTTTCTTCATATGCGTGTTGCTCATTATCCCCCGCAAACGCGGCAAATCATGTCCTTTAAAGACTTCAGAAGGATTCAACGCTGGTTCAGGACGGTTGATAGGTCCACTGAGGACAGTGACTTTGACATCATCGAACAAAACCTTACCGCTACTCTCACAGCCCTCCTCAAAATTAACATTTACCCATGCCTCCTGTTCATCAGGTGTTTCAAATCCCGTTTCAAAGCCCACTTCAAGGGAAATGGTGTCATTGTCAGCAAGGCCAGCAGTTTCAGATCTTGGGTCATTCTCTTTAAAACTCGAAAATAAGATCAATATTAACCCCTGGAGGATTAATAAAGTCGGAACAAACAAAAAATTTTCTTCTTTCATTCTTCAAACATAGTTAATCTTATTGAATTATGATCTCCTTACCGGGGCTAATCAAATTTTGGGTTTTCATTTTTCGATCTATTGCAAGTGTATATTCGTTATTTGCATTCACCAATCGGTTTTAATCCCAGCAATAAGACAAAAGCGATATAATACCAAAAGACACATAAAATGCCGCTTATAAAAATTGTCTTTTCAATTTTATCTACGTTAAAAACTCTATGTAGCTATGGCTATACTTCATTTTTTTGCCTTGCTAAAATTGAAAATCCTTCATCATCCAAAGCGGCATTATACATCTCATTTGGTATAAACTCTTCTTAACATTATTTAACAGTGTTTAAAAATAGGGGTAATATTAAGTGCTATCAA
The DNA here is from genome assembly GCA_024635585.1 of Saccharicrinis sp. GTDB lineage: Bacteria > Bacteroidota > Bacteroidia > Bacteroidales > Marinilabiliaceae > Saccharicrinis. The sequence goes on from JAGXIP010000116.1 coordinate 3,896, forward strand.
TGCACATTTTGACAATTTATTTACACATTTTGGAGCATTTTAAGCTTACGCCGAATCTAGTGGGTGATTCAGGATGAAATAACCGTAGTGTTCTCAGTAACTAAAAAAGTATTGGATGTTACTGATTCAAACGATCTCACCGTTCTCAACCTTAAATTCTACTATACCATTCAGTACCGTCCATCCATCTTTGGTATGACCATCAAACAACAATTTCTCATTTCCTTTCCTTTCATATTGGAAACCTTGAAACGGAAAGAAAACGATAAACAACACATTTAAAACATTCCTTTGATTTTCATACGTAAATATTTCATTATTTGATTTCATAACATGATGAAATACTTCTAATGAATCATTTAATGCCAAACTTCAAGCTTTGTGTGCAACTCAAAAAGGAGTTGGCAATATTGAATTTTTCCTTTTCAGAGTTGCTAAGATTTATGGATAATTTCAAATCCACCCTAATTATTGTTTGATCCTTTTAAGCTCAATTGATTTGGAGTATAATAACCATCTTTCAGTTCCTATTTGATACAGGTCTCAAGTTATCATTGTTCAGATTGAAAGTCAGTTGTTCAAATTGCCATGACTCCCCTCTGTCATGTGTTAAACCAGCTTATTGTTTTTTTGGAGTCAACCTATTGTAGAACAATTTATGCTCTTCCATGATGTTCCCAAATTCATCGATTAATCTAAATGTAACTTGAGGTTCACTTTCTTTCGTATAAAAAGTAAATTCCCCAAAAGCTTTTAATCCATTACCATGATAACCGAATAATTGATTTGTGGTGTCTTTAGCCATTGCCGGTGGTCCAGGAACTCCTCCCAGTGATGCAGCCTCAAATTCATAAAATTTAAATCCTGAAGGTCGTGGAATTATAAAACCTCTTGCACCATGTCGGTCTCCGCTAATTAATAAAACACCGGGTATTTTTTTTGTTTCTATAAAGTCAAAAATTTCTTCCCGCGCCAAAGTATCCCAAGTTCCCCACGAATCTTTCCCATTTGTAACATAATCACTCCACATGGTTCCACTGGAAATAACCTTATAAGTCGCAGTAGAGTTTTCTAAAATACTTTTTAACCATTTGAGTTGTTTAGTTCCCAAATATGAACCGTATTGTCCCCTTTCTTCAATATTACGACATGACCTTGTGTCAAGCATTATTATTTCTAACTGACCTATTCGAGTATTAAAGTAAATACCTTCTGCATTATTTGGGGGATTATTCCAGTTTTCATGCCATAATGTACGGAGTTCTTCTATCTCTTTTTTTGTAAATCCTATGGGAACACCACTTAGATCGTTATTAAGATAATCATGGTCATCCCAGCTTGCAAAAAGAGGAACATTGGCTGAAAGTTTTTTCCATGATGGCGAGATGTCTCGAAGTAAATAATCAGACCTATGCATATTGAAATTATTTTCTCTATCATCAACAGCAATATCGCCTAAAAGCATCATTGCTGTTGGCTCTCTGCTCAGGATTGCATTAACCAAATTTGGATTATGAAGGCCTATTTTATGAAAACATGACCCAAATACAATTCTAATCTTATTTTCTTCATCCAATCTTGGTGCAGTTTGAAAAGCTCCTTCTGTTAGTTTGACATCTTGTGATGTCACAACATATTTATATTTGGTTAAGGGAGACAAATCATTTAATATTATTCGCTGTGCCTTTCCTGCAGCAATAGGTTTTAATGTGTAATTTTTCTCTTCTCCACTATTTACAGCAGTTACTTCTATACAAATTGGCATTTTATTTAACGGCCTAAACCAAATACTTACACCATTCTGTTTAACATCACCCAACATCGGACCTCCCATTAAGCTCATGTTATTATTTACAGCGGCCTCAACAATTTGGTTGCTTGTAAAATCGACCTTTTTATTCGCAAATACCCCTCTGGCATCAAGATAAAATTGATTAATGTTTAATGGTATTATTTCATAGCTATTGAGCAGCATAGTATCTATTTCTAAACTTCCAATATGTGCTTCATCTAAACGAACACTATGCCGAGACAAAAAAGTGTCGGTAATTTGACAAAAACAATTGTTGTTTAAAGAAGTAATCGCAATAAATACGAATAGAAACATCATTTTATTAAATCTCATTGTTCATATTATTTTTTATTTAATTGAATATCAAATCTCACTATGAACTCTCCCAAAATGAAGCGCAACATCAGCATTCAAAGGACGATTTTCCCAACTGCCATTCCAAGGATTGTTGGAAAAATTGTTTAAATAAACGCCGTTTGATACACAAACAGCGTTTTTCTTTCCATCTCTTAAAACCTTTCACCCAGGCTTTTGCAATCAATGAGCTCAGATAGGGATCTTTACCGGAACCCTCCAAGACATGCCCCGGCACGTATCCCCCTATTGTGCCGGGCACTGCACTTCCCAGATCGATGACCAGGAATTCTCATTGTTGCCATTTCCCTTGATCCGCAGGTGCTTAAAGGTCGATTTCGGGACCTCATAGCGACTGAAAGCACCAGTTTTTTGCACGGACTTCCCCTTGAAAATACTCTTCCATTTTTCTTTGTCGCCGGACACCTGTATTTCAAAATCGTAGGTGCGTTTATCCCCTTTATACCAGGCTATTGCAATTACCTCGGCTGTCACTGGCTCCGGGAATGATTTGTAAAGATAGACTCCCTTTTCACCATTTGCCCACCGTGTATTCATCTTTCCGTCAAATGCTAATTCCGCCTCGCTACCGTCAATTCCAGAGTCTACAACGCTCCTGGAGCCGGACTTCACCCCCTCTTTGAAGGTCCATGTACACGAGTCTTCATGGCTTCCGGCTGTAACACAGATCGTGTTTTCGCCATCTTTGAGCTTCACTTTTTCCCATTTCACGATCTTCATATCGGTGGGGGTTTTGGTTCCGACAGGTTCCCCGTTCACTGTCAAGGTGACGGGGCCGACATTGGAATAGACCTTGATTGGGGTTTCTTTTTCACCGCGCAATACATGGCGGCGTGACGCAATATACAGCACCGGGGCCTCTTCTCCCGTCTTCCAGTTGGCCTTATAGAACCAGAACGCGTCTTTTTTCACTTTGCGATCGTAGGTAACCAGTCCCTTGTCGTTGATGCCGGGACGGTCGCCTTCGTTACGCCAGACACTGCTGAAGTCGAACATGTTCCACACGAAGGTTCCCCAGACAGCGGGGTTGTTCTTCATAATTTCAAATTGGATTTCATGTTGCATCGCCTGATAGCCTTCCGGGTGCCACTTACCCGTGGGCTGCGGCTGCTTCGGATAGGTTTCCTGGTGTTTGATCGATGCGCCGGCACCGTATTCACTGACGCCGATCACCGAACGCTGGGTGATATTCAAGTAATACTTGATAATGCCTTCCATCTGGGCGGATTCCTTGCCATACCAACCGGGGTATGCGTTGAATGCCAGGAGCTCGGTGGCGCTATTCAGCCCTTCGTTTTGACTGCATGTCGCTCCATACGTGAAGCGACTGGGGTCACGCTTCTTGCAGAGATCATGCATAGATTTGATCAGACCGTTGGCATCGGGCGAGTTTTTAAGGTACATCTCATTATACAGGCCATAGGTAAACACACAGGTATAATTGCCGTACAAGTCGATTATTTCGTTCATCTGCAACGTCGTATTTTTCGTAAAACCATCGTTGTCACCAATAAGGTCGATCAATGGCAGTTCGGCCGTTACCAGAATCCCCAATTCGTCGCAACGCTGGTAGAAATATTCAGCCTGCGGATAATGGGCCAGACGAATGGCCCGTGCTCCCATTTCGTCAATTATCGCCAGGTCGAGATCATGCTCCTTGTTCGTCAGGGCCCATCCTTTTCCCTCATGGTCCTGGTGCCTGTTGACTCCCCAGAGTTGATAGGGCTTGCCATTCAGGAAGAAGCCCTTCTCTTCATCCACCTTGAAGAATCGAAAGCCCTGCTTGCATGTATAATGGTCGACCACTTTACCACTCTCTTTGAGTGTGACATTGACCGTGTAAAGGTAGGGATCAATCCTGCCATGCCACAGGTGGGGATTTTCCAGCTTTACAATGGTATTGACTGATCCCTCACTTTGAGCCGGGACGGTCTGATTGCCCGAGGTTGTCGCAACCACCTTTCCCATCTTATCCATCAGCTCGCAGATTACGCTGACATTTGCAGGTCCGGCCTTGCCATTATTGACAAGTGTTGTAATCGCAAGTTCCGCTTTTTGGGCACTGACATTTTGCTGACGCAAAAACACCCCATGGGAACCTCGTTGCATAGGGCTTATACAGACAGGTTCCTCGATCAGGATATGCACAGGCCGGTAGATCCCGCCATATACAGGAAAGTCACCGGACAACGGTGGCAGGTCTTCGCGCCAGGCGTTGTTGGCAAGAACGCGTAGGTCATTCTCGGCTCCAAGATTAAGGAAGTCTGTGATTTCAAAGGCAAATGCCCCGCCTACTCCCATATGCTCGCCTAACTTTTTGCCGTTCAAATACACCTCAGCCACACTACTGACCGCTTCAAACCGAAGAAAGACCCGTTTGCCTGTATAGGATTCCGGCGCTTTAAATATGTTTGCATACACGGCCGAACCACGATAGTAGCCGTCGCGACTCATATTATCCTTACCCCCACCGTTTTGGGCATCCACAGCATTCCATGTATGCGGAATTGTCACGGTTTCCCAAGTGGCAGTGTCGATACTCTGATCAAAGGGGTAACCTTCTTTGTTTAGTTTAAAATACCATTTTCCTAAATGTCCGGTTTTGTAATCTTCATTGGTTTTTTCTGAATCTTTTTTCTTTATTTCCACACAGCTTATACTGAAAAGTATGAACAGAAACGCTAAAATCACTGCTGTTCTTTTAATTAAATCACTCATATTCTTTTTTTTATATAAATTAATATTTCTAACACTGTCTATTATATTTGAAAATTGCCCAATTTCACCGCTATCTGTTTTTGATCCGCGATTGGCCTTTTCGGCAGGATCCTTTTCATAAGAGTATAACATATACTCGCATTTTCAATTGTTTTGATAATTAATAAAGTCCTGTATTTCCTTTTTCCCATTGCGGCATCAGCCTTTCAACAATTTCAGGTCTATCAGCAGCAATGTTTTTGGTTTCGTAGGGATCGGTCGAATGATCATATAGTTCGATAACCGGTTCAGCTTCCCTGAAATAACGGGTCAACCGGTACCTGTCTGTACGCAGTGAAATCCCGTTTAGGAAGTACCCGTAAGAAGCATCTTCCCATTCAGCCTGCGAATTCGACAAAAGCGGCAACAGGCTTCTTCCTTCGGTTGAGTATGGCATTTCCACATGGCACAAATCCATCAGCGTTGGATAAATATCTACTGTACTTACCACTTTATCAATGTTTATCCCATTTGTTTTTCCGGGAATATTTAAAATGAAGGCACTTCTTAAGGCACGCTCAAAGATGGTATGTTTTCCCCACACCAGTTGGTCACCCAGATGCCAGCCATGGTCGCCCCAAATTACGACTATCGTGTTTTCGGCCAGCCCCAGCTTCTCCAGTTCGTCCATCAATTTACCCACCTGGGCATCGGTGTAACTCACGCAGGCAAAATAGGCATGTCGCAGTTTGCGGGCGTATTCATCAGACACGGGACCTTTCAACGAAGCATTTTCATCGCTTAGTTTGTAGCCATTTAATTCACCGCTTCCGTGCAAACTCGCTTTGTTTACATTTTCGGGGATATTCGGATTTGGTGACAATGGAATCTTCTCTTCATCATATAAATCCCAATATTTTTTGGGTGCGTTAAATGGGAGGTGCGGTTTGAAAAAACCGACTCCCAAAAAGAAAGGTTTATCATTTTTTGCCAGTTCCCGCAGTCTTTCCATAGCCAGTTCTGCACTAAGCCCGTCGGGATATCCGGTATCGGGGACATCGGCCATTTCGTAAGGTTTTACCTGTCGGTTCAGGCTCTGCCTGTTTTCTCCGTCGGCATACCCGAAAAAGGCATTCCAGCCAGTGCCCCATTTGCCAGGATTGAACAGCATTTCATCCCAGCTGTGCGGCAGTTCGTATTCGGTTCCTATAGTATCGGTGTACCCATACAATAAGCCTTCCGGATAGTGGCTTATTTTTCCAACGCCCAACGTATAATAGCCATTACGTCGTAAATGATGAATAAAGGTTTCCGGTGTTTCAGTTTCAGGTTTTCTGGAGATCAAATTGCGACAGGCTTCGTTACTCAAATGCCCTTTTGTTTTGGGCAACATTCCGGTTAACATGCTGTAGCGAGAAGCACCGCATGTAGGAATTTGCACAAAGTGGTTGGTAAAAACGGCTCCCGATTCTGCCAGTTTATCGATGTTAGGCGATTTAATGTAGTCGTTACCGTAGCAACCCAGTTCAGGACGCAGGTCGTCAATAGTAATAAAAAGAATATTGGGCTTTTCGGGTAAATTTTTATCAGCAGATCCTCCATTCCCTGCACAAGAGAATAAGGTGCTGATCAAGGTGAGATAAATGCATAAAATTTTAAAATTCATCTCGCTATTTTTTCTAATTCGTAACTAACTGATCTAATTCTATTTACAATCGATCCAGGAACATATATTCCTCCTTTGTAAAGGCTTCCTTTTTTCTTTTTGTGCTTTGGTACAGGAAAATGCTATCATAAAAAAAGGATCGTAAGATTCCAAAAGTTTGAACTCTCATATTCATTTTAAATTATTTAATTCATTGTCAAGAAAACTGGCAAATTATTCTTCCTCATTTTTCTGAATCAGGTTTCGCTAAAAATAGAGATTCCTGGCAGCTTTAAAATTGTACCACCAGGATCACATTCTTTTTTAAAGTCGATAAAACTCCTCCCACCCTTTTCGTGACGGTGCTCCCACCAGCAAGTTATTGGCCAGGTTATTGTTTGTTATTTGCTTTGTTTCGCGGTCGAACATAATTTTTGTATTCAGTTGCTGGGCAATGGTTCCCAAAACAAAAACCTGGCTCAGAGGTGCCGAGACTTCAAATGGCGATCTGGTTTTTTCCTCCCCCTTGCATGACAACACAAAATTCTCGAAGTGATTGGAAGTACTTTCAGGCACCTCCGGCAGATTGGCCATTACCTGCTCTGCTTTCTTTGAAGGCAATATGGATAAAGTACTTCCATGCGAACCTCCTTTAAAGGTAAGATCCTTACCATAAATGATTTTGCCCGGATTCAACTTCCTTTTTTCAATGTTGCCGGTGCTTGGGGCCGGGATGCCATCTGCAAGTTCAGATTGACCATAGTTTGCAGGAAGCTCAGGAAGATTGTCAATGCCATCGTACCAGGATATGATCAGTGGTGGCATGCCATTTCTTTTCGGAAATTTAAAATCGAGTGTGGTAGCCTGAGGATAAAAAAGCGGATTATGTCCTTCTATTTTTACCGGGTCCACCTCGTAGGGCAAACCAAGATCAAGAAACTCGTGGGCAGTATCGAAAATATGTGCGCCCCAGTCACCCAATGCGCCATTTCCAAAGTCATACCAGCAACGCCATTGACCGTTCACAAAGTCTTTGTGGTAATCGTGTTGCTTTGCCGTACCCAGCCAGGTATCCCAGTCAAGTGTTTCGGGCACCGGTTGGCCTTTTGGAAAGGAGATCATACTCGTATCCCATCCATGCCATCTTCGGTTGTAATTCATATGCGCTACTACTTTGGTCACATCTTTGATGATCCCTTTTTCAACCCAGGTTTTAAACTGGAAATAATTTGCATCCGAGTGTCCCTGGTTGCCCATTTGGGTCACTACCTTATATTTACTGGCGGCATTCATCAATAATTCCGATTCCTGAAAGGTGCGGGTTAGTGGTTTTTCAACATACACATGCTTACCCAGCGACATAGCAAGTATTGCGATTGGGAAATGCGAAAAGTCAGGTGTCCCAACCACCACAGCATCGATCGATTTAGACATCTTGTCGAACATCACCCTGAAATCCTGGAAACGGGGCACATTAGGATAAGCTTGCAACACCTCAAGTGTATGTGGTGCACCCATGTCGGTATCGCACATGGCCACATTATTGACCATGCCGGTATCCATAAAATCCTTATGTATTTGACGGCCACGGTTACCTATACCACAAAAAGCAATATTTACCTTATCACTTGGCATGACACGCCCCGGCCGACCAAACACTACGTGCCCCGGAACAATTGTTAATGCACATACTCCAAGTGATACTTTCTTTATAAATGCTCTCCTGTTATGATTCGATTCGTTTTTCATTTTAATAGATTTTAATTGAAAATTTTGTGATTAGAATAAGCTAATCCAATGGTTTCATTTTTAACATTAATCTATTTTATCGGACATAAATGATTTTAATTATATGTGTATTATCATCAGTAATAATATTGAAGAAATAAATTCCATCACCATACTTCGAAAGATCAATTGTTTCCTTTTGCTGTTGTATATTGGCTTTTTCGATTAGTACCTTACCTGTTAAATCTGATATTTTAATCTGTTGAATGGGATTGTTGGTTGATTCAAGATAGATTCTCCCTTGTGTAGGATTGGGATATACTAAGATCCCATAATCTTCTAACTTTTTAATACCAACAGGCTTATTGACAGCAACATCAAAACTGCAATAAGATTCATTTCCTGCTTTATCTTCTACTTTCCAGACAATCGTTGTTTTACCTGCCGGTAATTCAGCTCCTTCTAAGGTTGAAGAATTGTTGAAATCGTTAGTGACACTTACAAATTCGCAATAATCCTCTGTTAAAACCGGATCGAATTCGCTAGCTGAAACGGTGTAAACTGTTTGCCCCTGATCCGGATCAACCGTCTGATTTTCTACACATGTAATTCCAGGCGCTTCGTTATCCTCTACTTTCACATTGAAACTCACCTGGGTGCTGTTTCTTGCCTCATCAATAACCTTCAAACTTACTTCATTGGAATCTCCGGAAATTTTAACCCCCGCCTCCGGTGCTTGAGAGATTTCCAGGACAGAAGAGGAGCTTTGATTGTCAGTGGCCTCTACACTAACAGTATAGTCAGGTAAAACAGCCTGGCAACCGGCATTGGATTCCAGAATTTGGTTATTGGGTGCTGAGGTGATTTCAGGTGCAATAGAATCACGGAAAGTAGAAATAGCTTCCAGATAACCAAACCTGTCTTGCATATTAGGGTGAAGACCCGGCCCTCCTTCTGCCCACTCTCCATTGGCGTAGCAGGTCACAATCCGTAACATATCGTTGGTTTGCACATGATCAACGGCCTTCTGAAGAACCTGCTTAAATAGTTCGGGAGTTTGACCGGGACAGACCCAAGCGCTTGGGTGCGGCTTTTGTGTGTGATGCGATGTTACCGTATTAATAATCGAACTGGCGTCTGTAGGCCAGTCAGTGTCAGCCGTTGCAGCATAGTCCGGATAGGTAGTAGCTCCGTAGACACTTCCGTAACCTGCCTGAAGATATAAAACCCCATTGCTTTCAAGGTTTGCGTAATTCATCATATTATTCGAAATAGGTTTACGGGCAAATATCGCCACCCCACCATAACCCTCTGCCTGAAAACGGTCGGCTATGTGTCCCAGAAAAGCCGCTGTATTCGCTGAGCCATTATAGTTGTCAAAAACACCTCGCAAAGCTTGTGATTCAAAAGAATAAATAACAGGAAACTCTTTACCGCCCCGTTCAATCGTATAGAAATTATCGTATTTCAGATAGGTACTGTCTATCAATTCGATCCATGCCTCTTCGGTGGCAACCTTGTTTTCTGCGGTGCTCGGCAAATACTTGCGTGTCGGTTCCCACATAATGTATTTCAACTTATTGAAGTTGGGAACATTGTTGAAAATTTGGTAGATCCAGTGATTCTTTGCGCTTGGCTGATCCCATTGATCGAAGTCGATCCCGTCTGAACTAGTGCATAATGTCACCGCCTTAATCCCGTACTCTGCAAACCAGTAGCACTGCCAATCCAATACCACAGGATCATCTCCACGGTAAAACCCGAGAAGCGAATGACGTGAAGGGTCGTAGGGATCGCGTCTATCGCTGGCAATGTTTCTGTGAAAGTTCCAGGACCAGTAATACCAACCCCTCCAATGGAAATTACCCGTCCGCACGGCATCCAGCCCCCAATTATTATACCAGTGTGCAATAAAATCGGCTGAATATGCCGGGGAGGCAGTGGACAAGGGCGGGCTAACCAACGATCCGTCAGTCATTTTACCTCTAGTGCCCAGCACAGTTTCGTCCAGCTCCAAATGGTTTTGCTGCAGTCCGATAAGGTTTCCAAAATCGTCAAAGTTCACAATGGGTTGAGCAGATATATCATTCCGGATAATAACACCATGGAGCGATTCAAACTCAACACCGCCTGAAAAGTTGAGCGTATGTCCATTAAATCGATAGGTACCATTAGGATAATATATCTTCTCTCCAGTATTATGTAATGTCTGCAATAGTTCGGTACAATCAATTACACCAGTTGAATCGGCGCCATTTTCTACGACATTTAGCTGTCCGAATAACCATCCACTAGTAAACAAAAAGATAGTGATTAACAATATTAAATTTTTACTTTTTTTCATTATTACCTTCTTATAATTTTGTTTCTCTCATTTTATTTTTCTCGATAATCCTTTCGGGGTAACCGAATTTTGGCTTTTCATTTTTCGATCTGTTGTAAGTGGATATTCATTATTTGCATCCACCAACCGGACTTACTCACTGACAATCAGGCAAAAGCTATTTAAATTCTTCTTAACATTATTTAGCAATGTTCAAGGATAGAGATAATATGCTGTGCCATCAATGCACATTTTGATAATTTATTTACACTTTATGGAGCATATTAACTTTAAGCCAAATAGCACCATGCAAAACAATCATGCAACAGCGGAAGAATTTACCTGATATGATGCTGCACCTGCTCGGACTACATGAACTTGCCGTTAAGAAAGCATTCGTAAAACGAAGGCCTTCGCTAGCCAATTTGTCGATGTTTGGTGTTTTAACGACTTTGTTACCGTAGCACCCAATATCATTCCAGCCTACATCATCAGCAATAATAAAAACAAAATTTAGCTTGTCTTGTGCTTGCAAAACAATTGGGATGGCAAAAAAAGTTGTTTGTCATTTTACATTCATTCTATATAAGTTTAGCTAAGTGGCAGGCCTCTTGAGCTAATTCAGCCAATTACTTTTTTTCGACAATGCGTCCCTGTCTGCCAACCATTGTAACAAGTGAGCATCTGTCATCATCCAGAATACCATTTGTTCTACACCCCCATAATTATCATATTCCCCCTTTTCATACATACGACCATCTTCATGTCGAGATTGAAGTTCTAATATTCTTTCCCCTCTTAATTTTCTCCATTCTGCTGCTTTTGGTAGCTTTTTGTCATATTTTAAAACATCCACCAAAGCATCCATACCATAATAACAAGCATACCTATACTTTGACCAATCTGTTCCTTCGGGGTAATATTGTTCAGGGCTTCCTGAAATGTACATCGTTCCTCCAGGCTTCTTATAAGGTGGAGCTTTGAATTCTTTGCAAACTAGTGTTTTATAAATATAACCAAAGTTGTAATCGAGTGTCTGAGGAACGGGTTGTTGTGCCAAAGAAAACACTAAGAATCCAGACATCTGTAAATGAGCAATAGAAACCATATAGTCATTATGTATAATATTGTGATTTATAACAATGCCATCTTCACGAACATTATAGCCATCTAACCAATCCTTTGGCGATTTTCCGTCTAATTTTGGTTTGGTTTTATTCATATCACTCTTTACCGAGTAAGCGCTAATAAGTAATTTACTGCAAACTTCTTTCCACTTTTTTACATTTGGATGTTGGGGCATCATCGCAATGGCTAACTGAAGCGGCAAAGAATCCCATGAATTTTCTTCGGCGCGGGAGTTTCCTCCTTTTCCGTTCCAGTACGCAATTTTATAAGTAGGACGAATATGCCTATTTGCCTCGTATATCAATGCTTTACAAAGCATCTCCTGAGTGTTTTCATCTAATTTATCCCAAAGCATCCAGCCCGCACGTCCAACCTGCGCTATCCATAAAGTTGATTGCCAGTGTTCACCCCATTTTCCTCCATTAGCTTTGTGGTTTATAACTACCCCTTTCACAAGTTTTATGATTGTCTTTTCAATTTCATCATAAGAACCTCCCATTAATTGTGGCTCTATTCCTGTCTTAATTGCTACAGATAATCCTAATGCAGCACTTGATGGTGTACGAATCGGGTGTTCTTTATTGACATTTTCAATAATAAACCTGTCATTAGTTTCTGAAGATTTGTAATAATCGTTTGCCCATTTATAGGAATATCTACCTGCATTTGCTATTAGTTTTGAACTCAATAAAAACTCTTGGCTAGGTTTTTCTGTTTTAAAGTTTCCCCAATCAATAGGTACAACTAATTCTTGAGGTGCAACTAATTCTTGTGAATAGCTTACATGACACACTAAAATTGCCGCTATTAAAAGAATAAATAAGTTGAATGTTTTTTTCATTTCTATCATTTTTTTATTTCACTTGAAAAGTATACACTTATTTCGGTTCAAAA
>JAGXIP010000117.1 GCA_024635585.1 Saccharicrinis sp.
ACATCTCCTTTGGAGGCTTGCTGTCTATACTTATTGGCGGCGGTGTGCCCGGAATTGCTGCCGAGAATCCCGGTATTGCCAAGTTTTTGTTTGGCGCTGCTTTCCCCGTAGGACTGATGTTGGTGGTGTTGGCCGGTGCCGAATTATTTACCGGCAACAATGCCTATTTTATGCCTAATGTGTTAAGCAAAAAGCAAACCTGGCGGGCGCCACTGCGTAACTGGGGGCTGGTTTATCTAGGCAATTTTGTGGGTTCCATCTTTGTAGCCTATTTCTTAACCCATCTAACGGATGTGGTGGCACAGCAGCCTTGGCAAGAAATGGTGCATCATATTGGTATTAGTAAAACATCCAATCCGTTTTACAAAACCTTTTTAAAAGGTATTGGTGCCAACTGGTTGGTTTGCCTGGCATTATGGATGGGTATGTCGGCAAAGCACACCAGTGGAAAAATACTGGCCCTGTGGTGGCCTGTGATGGCTTTTGTGGCCATGGGTTTCGAGCATTCCATCGCCAATATGTTTTTTATTCCACTTGCCATTTTCGAGGGGGCTAACATCACTTGGGCCAGCTTTGTTATCGACAACCTTATCCCCGCAACCCTCGGTAATATTGTGGGCGGAGCCTTTTTTGTGGGTACGCTGTATTGGTATGCGTATCAAAAGAAAGACTGAGGTATCTGCCTAATCAGTCGCACCTTTTTAAGGTGGGGATCTTTATGGAAATGTCACCGTCCCCCAACCCTGCTAAAAGCTTTTGCTTTTTACAGGGTTGGGGGACGGTGTATTAATACTTACAACCTACGCTAAGCATAGAGCAAGTGAGCGCTGGAATAGATGGAGATTATTCAATGCAGTTCTATTGCACTATTCATATAGTAAACTTAGAGAGTCAAGTATTCAAAAGAATAGGATTAATATGATTATCCGGAACATTTTTAATGCTTTTTGCGTAAAGGGTACTTCGCTTAACAACAACTTATAATAAAACTTTAAAATTTATGAAGAGGCCCTTACTTTATCTTTTTGTGTTGTTTCTTTCGGCAACGTTAATGCAGGCACAAGAGAAACCTAAGATTGATAAAAATGCATTTTCCATTTTTAATGCAAGCAAGCGCACTGAGTTGATACATATTTTGACAGATGCCAATACGTTCTATAAAAAGAAAATATATGATGAGGCGTTTAATCTGTATTTAAAACTTTATAACGAGGTAGACTCTTTAAATGCACTTAATTATCGATTGGGGGTGAGTGCTTTAATGGCCAATTACCCACAGGTATCCAGGTTTTATCTTTTAAAAAGTGACCCATCTGTAAGCAATGATTATTATTTACGCTTGGGAGAGGCCTATCAGTTGAATCATCAGTATAAAGAAGCTTACGAGGCTTACGAAAAACACAATCAGTCGCTTAAAAAATGTGGGCAACGTCAGTTCTCTCCTCAGTTTAAACAATTAATGAGCGAATGTGATTTTGGTATTGAAACCGTGAAGGACTCGTTACCTTATTTTGTAACCAACTTGGGGAAAGGCGTAAATAGTTATTACGATGAATACTCCCCTGTTATACTGCACGATACAAATATTTTATACTACACTTCTCGTCAGCCATCAAAGGCAAATAGTAAGCCCGTTAACCGTAGTGGGGAAAAGGAAAAAATTAAATATTCCACTTTTGATGTGGATGGTAGTACCGTATCACAATATCTTCAGGGGATAAAACAAAAGAAAAATACGAGTGTTGCCGGTGCCGATCATGCCAATAAGCGTCTGTTTTATTACAAAGGAGCACAGCACTCAGGTTCGCTTCATTCTCTTAATGTTGATAATGGAAGTGGTGCTAAACCCGCTGGTATGAAGGGAGCAGTGAGCGGTAAAACAGTACATGAAGTGTATCTTTCCGTATCAACCCAGGGCGATGCTGCCTTCGTATCTAATAAAAATAGATATTCGGGAGGGTATGATATTTATTTCTCCAAGACAGCCACAAAACGTAGAATTAAAAAGTCCCGACCAGCAGGCAATTCCATAAACACCTCGTTTGATGAAAGAAGCATTACTTTTTCGCCCGATGGAAATACCATTTATTTTTCGAGTAACGGACATGAAGGTATGGGAGGCTATGATATTTACAAAACCCAAAGGCAAGACGATGGCTCATGGTCGGAGCCCCTTAACTTGGGTTATCCAATAAATACGGCAGCCGACGAACTATATTATTATCCCACAAGTGATTCTTTAGTTGGCTTAATGGCTTCTGACCGTTCGGGTGGACAAGGAGGATTGGATATTTATCAAGTGGTTAAAGATATTCGAATCCCATTTGATCTTTGGGGAGATATTATTGACGAGGAAAATGGGAAAGCAGTGCCAGCTAAAGTAACGGTGGTTAATGCGGACACAAAACAGCCCATCCTATCTGTACAAAATGATTCCTTATCGGGGGAATATCTGGCTCACATAGAAGATGTAGGTAACTATTGGATACAGGCCGAGGCCAAAGGGTATTTGAATCAGGTGGTATCTATCGACATGCCTGAAAAGCGGAACGAACTTATACGAAAAGATTTTCAATTGCAACGCTTGGCCAGCCCATTTACTGTTTATGGAGCAGTAATGGACACAGCAAATAAAACTCCTGTACAGGCCGAAATATTGCTGGTTCAATTAGATAAGGATAGTATTGTGGCAAGAGCCTATACCAATGGGGCAGATGGTTCTTATTCCGTAACCTTGGGCGACAAACTAAACATGGCCATACGAGTGAATACAATCAATTACTTTGGTTATACCGACACTTTAATGCTTCGCGATAGCAAGGGAAGTGATTTTAAGAAGGATATATCACTGGAGCGAAACATAATTATTTACACTGTTACGGGTTTAGTTCGCGATTCTAAAAACAATGGGGTGGTGCCGGCATCCTTATCATTTTACAAGCCCGGCGAGCAAGTGGCCATGATGGTTGTCAATGCCGATTCAATAACCGGAAAATATTCCGCAAGCCTCGAAGAGGAAGGTCCTTTTGTTGTCGAGATTAATGCGGATGGTTATTTCTTTGCCAATATGCCACTGGTTTTTCACTTAGATTCTACTTTACTCATACGAAATATATCGCTACAAAAGATGTCGGCAGGTTCAAAAATTGTGGTGGAAAATATTCTTTTTAGTACAGGCAAAGCAACCTTATTACCACAGTCTTTTGTGGAGCTTAACAAATTGGCTCGCCTGCTCGATGATAACAAGGAAATTCGCATCGAAGTATCAGGCCACTCCGATAATATGGGCTCTGCTAGTTTAAATAAGCGACTGTCGCGCAGCAGGGCTGAGTCGGTTCGGAATTATTTACGCGATCGAGGCATTGATGAGTCGCGCATGGTGTTTGAAGGCTATGGCTTTGATAAGCCTATTGAATCGAATGATACTGCCGAAGGCCGCGCTGCCAACAGAAGAGTGGAAATAGAAGTGATTGAATAGTAAAAAACCCTACATATTAAAATATACGATTATGCTTATTTGGAGATTATTTAAAGTGGGATGTTTGACGTTTTTAGTGATGCTGGCAAGCTGTAAAGGCGATGATATAAACGTGAATACAGAAAGTGATAGACTTTATTCCGGGGCAATGCCAGCCATTAATTATTCGTTTACAATTGCGGATGGAATAAAAGAATTAGACGATGATAGGATTTTTGTTGATGAGGATAAGTTAGTCTCTTTTAAATTCGATCAGGATGTTTCTATGGCTTGGGATAAACTGGCAAGCATAGATGATTTGAATGAAAGTTGGAGCTATGTAATGACCAATGCGATAGTAACACCGGCACCCCCATTAAATCAGTCGGGGAATATTTCAACTCAGGAGAAGATAAAATTCAATTCTAAAAACGATGTTCGTTTGGATGAAGCGCATTTTAAAAATGGAGATTTAGCTTTGTCTATAACTGTTCCCCCGGGTGTTACGGGTACTATAGTTGTTTCTATACCTGAGTCGTCTCCTGTAATAACTACTACACTTCAACCAGATGGTATTAACAACAGTTTCAACCCATCCTTCTCCATGAAAGATCGGAAAATTGTTTTTGAACAGGAAACTAATTCAAGCTACGTCACCCTAAACATGGAAGCGCATTTAAATTTCCCTGGAGTTCCGGCCGGAGAAATTAATCTTGCCTTTAATCTGGCGGATATTAAAACAGAAAGGTTGTATGGATATTTTGGTCAATATCAATCAAATTCAATAACCGTAACGCAAGAAATAGAAGATATGGAAGATTTTTTGGGTTCTGCCAATATCGAGCTCAAGGACGTAACCTATACAATACAATCTAATAATCAAATGGGAGTTCCTTTTCATCTGGAAGCCTCTAATATTAGATTCAACAAAAAAGTTGATGGGAATGAGACCAGTAAACTGTTGCTTATTAAAGATGTTTCAAAAATAGAGATGGAGGTATCTGCCGCTACGGATGACTCACCTATTAAACCAGGTACTGATACTTTTATAGTGAAACAAAGTGACTCTAATTTGAAGGATATTGTCAATCCATTTCCCGATGAGATTATTGTAGATTTTGTTAGTTTCTCCAATCCGGAAGGGGATACCGGAGTACGAAATTTTATTGGTGATGTGGATTCACTCTTCGCCACAGTAGAGGTGGAAGCCCCTTTATGGTTAAAAGCAAAAGATTATACGCGTAAGGATACCATAGATTTTGATTTTAAGGATTTGATGGATAACAATCGCGAAAATGCAGACTTAATCGAGAAATTGGCCATGCATCTCGACTTTTATAATCTCCTACCTTTTGCTGTGGATGCGAACCTATTTGTTGCGGATGCCAATGGAAATAAAATTGAGGATATATTGTCTGATTTCGAGTCCTTTATTGCTGCCGGAGTGCCTAATGCGGCTGGGCGAATTTCAGATGCGGAGCATACCAATGTGCTTGTTGAGTTTGATAATAGACAAATCTTAAAGTTTTTTGATGAGAATGCCATGCTATTAATTTTAGAAACTAAAATAGCCAGCTATAATTATGCAAATGAGTTTGTTAAAATTTTTGATGACGCAGGTTTGAATGTCTCCATCTCGTTTGAAGCTACAGGTCAAGTTCTCAATTTTAATTAATGGTTATCAAAATCTAAAAATCCTCACAATTAAGATGTTATGCAAAAATTTATATATTTTCTTCTAACCATATTACTACTCGCCTCGGTAACTTCTGTTCAGGCTCAAGACCCCATGGGCATGTATTATATGGAAACCATTCCACAATCCTCTTTCATTAATCCTGCCATGCAACCCCGTGCAAATGGTTTTTTCGCCCTGCCATCGCTTAACCAGAATTTTAAGAGCGATGTTGCTTTTAAAAGCTTTTTTCAAGAAGTGGGTAACGAGTGGGTAACACCACTTAGCAAACGCTATGATTTTTCGGAGTTAAAACGCGCAGCAGGCAAATCTGTAAACTTTCAGGAGTCCGCAGATGTTGGCTTAATGGGTTTAGGATTCCGTAGAGGTAGAGATTATTTTACCGTTAATTTGAGTGTTAAAACGGTGGTGCAACCCGGAATTCCCTATGATTTGTTAAGTGTTGCCGATAAAGGATTCCCCAGTGGTAGTGTTTTTGACTTCTCTACTTTACAGATGAAAGGATATACCTATAAAGAGATAGCATTGGGTTACAGTCGTGAGTGGAATGATAAATTAACCTTGGGTGTAAAGGTGAAGCCGCTGTTTGGAATGATGGGGGCGACAACGGATATAAACTCTTTTAAACTTAAAACCTCGCGCCAGGTATGGGATGTGAATATTTCAGGAAGCATATCCACATCGGCACCTATAGAGATAGTAGAAGCGGCTGATCCCAATGATTTTCCTGAGTCCGTTGAATTTAGAGATTTGGAGTCCGATGATTTAACCGATTATGCTACTTCTTTTAAAAATATGGGAGTAGCCTTGGATTTTGGCGCTGTCTATGAGTTAAATGAGCGCTGGTCTTTTTCTGCCGCTTTGGTAAATTTAGGCTATATCAAATGGAAAAATGATTTGAATACCCTTTCGTTTTCCGGAGATTATTCTTTTGATGGATTGGATGTTGATGGTGCTGATGATGATTTAGATGCAGGCTTAGACCTATTGGAAGAGGATTTTAAAACTCTTATTGATTACAAGGTTACACACGATAAATTCAGCACTTCCTTATCGCCCGAATTTTACGCGGGTGCATTATACGAGGTAACACCTAGTTTTACCATGGGTGTGCTGGCACGTAGCATCTTTCAAAAGTACAACTACCGACAAGATTTTAATATCTCTGCCAATGTACAGCCCTATAGCTTTGTTTCGGTAAACCTAAATTATAGTTTGCGCCCGGGCGGTGGTAATGGCTTAGGAACAGCTTTATCTTTACTAATGGGTCCCTTACAGCTCTATGTAGCCGCCGATTATCTTCCTACCCGATTGTCAACGGTATATATGGATGACGATGAATTTACCATGTTCCCCAATGCCAGAAACCTGACGATGAAAGTTGGATTGAATTTGATATTCGGACGCCATGGCTATCGCGATAGACCGATGTTGGCTCGTGGTCAGTAAATCCTTTTTTGAATAGAGATATATCCGAATTTAGTTGTAACGTTAAAAGCTAAAATCCCATAAGCAGGGGATTTTAGCTTTGTGCTTAGAAAAATAAATCGGATAGGTAGGAAAAAAATCTGGCTCTATATGATTTGTAATGGGTGTCAGGATAATAAATTGAGCTCATTTAGAGCTTGCTCCGCCTTAGCGGAGGCTCCTGTTTATTGTTATTTCACCCCGCATTCTCCGTCTGTCGCCGGACAGGCATGCGGGGCTATTCAAATTTAATCCGGCCGCTGCCGGATTAAATGTTTTTACCACAAAGTGGTAAAATGTGAATAGCCATGGGTAAAACCCATGGTAAATTCCGATTAGGAATATGATCCCCAAAGTGGGTTCAATATTTATTTTTGAATAGATGTGTTACCCAGTGTAATCCATATAGCACCGAAAACACTATACCTATCTAGGGCAACCGCATTTACCATTCAACCACGTTGTGGTTGTTTCCCTTTACTATTCATACCCTGAATGAAATTCGAGGTATTTATGTTATGTGCATGAGAACCCTGAATGGGGTTCAATGTTTAAATTCGGTTGCCCTGTATACCTATCCGATTATTGCAGATATTGATTTAATAGTTGAATTTGAAGATAACACCCCCGATCTCTATTCTATAAAACAACGATTGAAGAATGAGGTACAGTCAAGATTTGATTTGCCAGTTGACATCTGCAGAGAAAAGTATATTAAATCAATGTTTAAGCAACAAATTCTTGCAGAAGCCAAATATGCATAACATAGCCGCTGTCAACAATCTCTATTTTCAATCCGTTTGACATACAATTAGAAGTTTATGTTGCTCTAGTTTGAAATTTTAAATTAGCGACACCCTACGATGCTATCAAGTACAATATTCTGATTTTTTTACGACTATATTTTTGAATATTCAAAAATAGTCGTACTATTGCGTATTATTAAACTAATACACCGACACTGTGATAAAAATTAAAAATTTAAATTTTAGTTATCCTCGAAAACGACAGGTATATCAAAACCTGAGTTTGAGTATTGAAGAAGGCGCTGTTTATGCATTGCTTGGGTTAAATGGCGCGGGTAAAACAACCTTATTGAACCTGATTGCAGGTTTCCTAATTCCTCAGGATGGAACATGCAAGGTATTTGGCTGTGAAGCAAATAAAAGGGATCCGAAAATGTTGGAAGAGATTTTTTTTGTTTCTGATTCCGGTGAGTTCCCGAATAGGCGTGTTAAGTCGTTTTGTAATTTGTATTCCGATTTTTATCCTCGTTTCAATCAAACCTTTTTTAATGATTGTCTTGATGAGTTTGGCCTCCATTCTGCCATGTCGCTCAAAAGCATGTCGCTGGGCGAAAAGCGAAAAGTGATGTTAAGTTTTGCTTTGGCCACTAAATGCCGACTTTTGATGTTCGACGAACCTACAAACGGATTGGATATTCCATCCAAAGCTACTTTCAGAAAACTGCTTGCGTCTTCACTTGATGAAAATCAGACTATCATCATGGCAACGCACCAAGTACGCGATTTGGCCAACCTGATGGATCGGATTATCATTGAACATCAAGGGAAATTATTGCTCAATGAAAAGGTGGATCATATTAGCGAGAAACTTTCGTTTGGTCTCCCTGCCGATCAAGTATCAGATGCCCATTTGCTTTATAAAGCTGCCGGTTTTAGCAAAAACGAAACGGTATCAATTAATTGCTCAAACAGGCCCGGTCAGGTTGATATTGAGCTATTTTTCAACGCAGCAATTACGAACCCTACAGAGATTTCACGAATTTTCACCCTTCAAAACTAAGCCATGCATAACACCTTTTATAAAATCCTAAAATTTGAATTCAAGCAAAATATATTAAGTTGGGCAATCCTAGTTTCAATTTTTGTTTTGCTAGTAATATGGTATATGTTCCAGAACTATATTGATGGTAGTTCTACCCCTTTTGATTTTGGAGGTTCAGCTGTTCCTCTCACCATTATTTTTTCGAGTTTAATAACACTCCATTCATATACCGAGTCAACCAGCAGGCAAAGTATGGAAATGTATCATCTTCTGCCTGTATCTCGAAACAAGAAGTTTTTTACAAAGCAATTTATTACAGCACTTGTTTTTCCGATTTTGTTGTTAGTCTTATATCTTATCATAGCTAAAATCATGCAGTTTTTCGTTTCTGAAAAGCATTCAGCAGCGTTGTTTTCTCCATATATTAAACCTCACCATATTGCAATTCTTTTTATTACAGGGCATGCTTTCTCTACTCTTTTTGCTATTGTTTTTAAGAAGAACAAACTTTTGTACGCTACTGTTACCTTTTTAGCGTTATTTATTGTAATGACAATGTTAGTTACTTCTTACAAGTCATTTTTTGGAGTAACACCGCCCGTACTAAAGCTTATGATAATGCCTAATCAATTAAATAATTTATCAATGGTGGTTCTATTTATTTTTCCAATAATTCTTTATTTTATTTCGTATCGATTATTTTTCAGGAGGCAATTATAATGGAGTTTCATTCACAACAGGCTATATTTATGCAGATTGCCGATTTGTTAACTGACGGTATTCTGGAGAGAAAATGGGGAGCTGACGAACGAATCCCTTCAGTTCGTGAGATGGCTGCGTCTATTGAGGTGAATCCAAACACAGTGATGCGTGCCTATACATTCCTTCAGGATCAGGACATTATAATGAACAAAAGAGGAATTGGTTTTTTTGTGTCTAGTGATTCGGTTTCAAAAATAATTAAATTAAAAAGAGCAGAATTTATTGTGCAGGAAGTTCCCAAGATTGCGAAAACACTGAAATTGCTAAATATCTCTTTTGATGAATTTGAACAAATGCTGAATACGTCTTACTCCGGAAAAACAAACTGATAATTGGGCTTAAAACTTCAAATTTTCGTATTTTTAAGCAAATTAGAAAGTTGTGATATCTTTAAGGATTCAAACTCTAGCCCCAGAACATGACTCGTTTTCTACAAATAGTTGATTCAGTAATATTGAACCTGCTAAAGGATAGAAAGTTTAAACGCGAGAAATGAAGATTAGGGATTATCTGGCTATAAGACATGTAGGATCCTAAAGTACTTGGATATTCAAAGGCATTTTTATTACAGAACTCATATCAAAAATATATAAATGAAATTTAACTCCTTCATATTCCTTTTTGTACTGGTTGGAACGAGCGTGTCCGTTTCAAGATTACAAGCCCAAAGCCTATCAAGGGAAGAGGTTAATAAGCAGATTAGGGAGGTGGCCTACTTTACCATCCATCAAGATAATTATTTTATCACCGGGATACCTACCAGTAGTGCCATTAATTCGCAAACTGCCGATGCCAAATATCAAATAAGTTTTAAACAATTGTTAACCCGCAACACCTTGCCATGGGAAACCTATCTTTTTTTTACCTATAGCCAAAAGGCATTTTGGAATATTTATGAGTATTCCAGTCCATTTCAGGAATTAAATTTTAATCCTTCATTTGGTTTGGGAAAGGTTATTTACGATGATAACGATAGGGCGAAAGGCATGGTTTCATTAATGGTAAACCATAATTCAAACGGGAGAGACAGTGTTTATTCCAGAAGTTGGAACAGCTTGAACTTAAAGTACTCCACTGTCCTTAACTCAAAAGCATTGCTAAGCTTGGAGGCATGGGCGCCTTTTAGATATAAAGAGGGGAATCCGGATTTATTGGATTATATTGGCTTGGCAGAAGTTACATTTTCGTACGATTTTAAGCCGAACAAACTCCTTTTGGAAGTAAGTGCAAAAAAAGGATTGCAATGGAACCTTAAGGGAAATTTACGGTCGCGATTGTTTTACAAACCCTTTAAATGGATTAATCAATTTTTAATGTTGGAATGGTATTCGGGCTACAGCGAAAATCTTAAAAACTATGATCAATTTACGAGTATGATACGGTTAGGGTATGTAGTAAAATCCAACGAACTGAATTTTCTGAAGCTAAAGTCAAAATAAACGGCCACAAATAGAAATAGAAGTTGACGGATCTGGGTTAAGATTGAAATTTTATAATAAAATGGCTTAGCCAACTAGTTGGGGGCGAAGCGGGGAGCTATTAGCAATCCACTTCACTTCCCCAAGGCCTTCTCAATTTCTACGCCCAGTTTGTTGCGCAACTCCGGCAAATCAGCCCCTGAAAAACCAATCAGGAACTTGCCCGCCTTCCTTAGGTAAACATCGCCGTTAAACGGATCTTCGATGAGATAAATTTTTTGGTCAGTTGCCTGATCTTCGCTTTGCGCAAAAGCCTGGTAATCGGCAACCAGTTTTTCTATGACCATAGGGCTTTCCCGTTCAATAACGAACACCTCCATCTCTTCATCTCCCTCTTTATACGAGGCACGATAAGCACTCCCTAACAATTCGAGGCCCATAAAGGTATTGGCGATATATTGCCTCGAATTAGCAACCAGGTTTTGCTCGGGCATGGCCCCAATAACGGCCGGTAGCATCGGTTCGCTGCACAATTCAGGAGCCAGTTTACGTGCAGTGGTCAATAATATCCCACTGCCGGCGTCCGGTTCACGGAAGGAGTTCATCTTGATATACCATGCACCAGTATAAAAATTCAAAATATCATCCTCGTAATAGCCTTGCACTCCAATGTTGCTTACTGAAGCCTCCGGAGGTCGCTCCATGCTGTAAATCCCATAGGCACGAACAGGGTCGGCATGGCGGTAAGCTTCTATAGTGATTTCTGCATCACCTTTGGCATACCTTGTTACGTAAAGCTTCTCGAAACCATAACTGTGGTAGAACTCCGCTGCACCATTGATATGGTTAAAAAGGTTGTCGCGATCGAAGGTCTCAACCTCGTCGTCCTGCTCCCAACCCTGAATCTCCGGTGGAGAAAAAGTCTGCGCCTCACTGATGAGGGGAAGGAGAAAAAAGAAGCATAACAGTTTAAAGTCCATGTGTTTCGGGATTAATTAAAGTCGATAAGTTAATAATAGTGCCTCGCTTTGCTATACCAAGAAATTTCCAGGCACATTCTGTATCCGGGCAATATCCGTAATCCGGGTACGCACATCAAAACCCGCCGAGCATTGCACTGTGCACTTTGGGCAACCCATGCAAGGATCGTCGGTCACGCCCAGCGATGCCACCGTGGCTTGCGCCTTTGCAGGATAGCTATAGGCATAATTGTACATGTAGGAACGCATCAGGTCAGAAACCGGCAACCCGCGCGGACATTGATCCCTGCAACCATCGCACCCTTTACAGAACATGCCCGTATTGGCCGATGCCATTTCAAGGCTCTGTGCCTCATCCGGTGTGAGCGATACATCGCTTGCCACCGACCAGTTTTCCATCAATTGCTCGTACGACACGATACCCGGGATACAGGTGTGGATATAGGGGTGGTTCAGAGCCCATTTGAGCGCGGCCTTTCCGTTCACCGCTTTTGTTTTATCCTCGTCGAGCCAGCCGCCAGCCATATTCTTCATACCAATAATGCCCATGCCCGACTCGTGTGCCCCCTTCAAGGCATCGTTCAAAGCCTCGTCCTCGGCATGACGGAAGTTAAAGCTGGTGAGCACCACATCGTAAAAAGGCCGTTCCACAGCCGCATTAATCAGTTGAGCCATATTGCGATGAGTAGAGAAGCCCACAAATTTAGTTTTCCCGCTCTCCTTAGCTTCTTTTAAAGCCTCCAGGTAACGTTCGTCGAACAGATAATCCAGGTCATCTACCGCATGGAGGTATAAGATATCCACATGATCCATCTTTAACCGTTCGAGGCTGTGGTCGATCATATCGGTAAATTTGGCTGCAGAGATACCACCACGTGGAGGATGGATTTTAGTTGCCACCACGATGGAGTCACGGGGCTTATCTTTAAAAAATTCACCCACCATCTCTTCGTTACGACCATCCTGATAGCCATGTGCTGTATCAAAATGGGTAATACCAATTTTATACGCCGCTTTCAGGATATTGGGATTGTCGGCGCGCATTACGCCCATGCTCACAACAGGTACCTCTATTCCGGTTTTTCCCAGGATACGTTTAATCACAGGTTTTGCACTAGACCCGGTGGGAGTTACGGATGATGATGCCTTGGCTGCGCCTGAGGCTAGACCAGCTGCTGCTACTGCGCCCACGCGCAAGAAATTTCTTCGATTAATGGATGAATTGCTCATGTGGTTATCTTTAAATTAGCATCCCAAAATACCTATAAAGTAATTCAATAAATCTACCAAACAAATAGATAAAACACAAGCCAAACCTCTAATTTAGAATGGATAAAGAAAAGCGGACACCTCAGCTGGCACCCTCCTTTTTATTGTTTTTTTAAACAGCCCATCCATCCTAACCGACTTGACGAAAAATTTAAATTTTGAAATTCTTCCCAAAAATCCCTAGTATTCTTGGAAACTGCATGATAAGTACGGTAAAGGGAAGTAATGCATGGGGCAAGCGATATATCGTTTCGTGTAAATTTTGATGGAGACTATTCAGTGGGAAGTCCATATAAAAATTAGCCCAGGTTCTGGCCACAGCCGTTGCGGCACCCCATAGAGCCATATATATCAGGGAAACCTTTGCAAAGCGTGGGATGAAAATGCCAA
Organism: Saccharicrinis sp.; assembly: GCA_024635585.1. Lineage (GTDB taxonomy): Bacteria > Bacteroidota > Bacteroidia > Bacteroidales > Marinilabiliaceae > Saccharicrinis. The sequence continues at coordinate 13,228 of JAGXIP010000117.1, forward strand.
TGGCAAAAACCATATCTAAAAAACCAGCCAAATAAAGCATATAGGTTGCAGCTGATTCACTCACATGGAGCGTATTAATCACCATATCCACAAATACACCCGGTTGTGGGTAATAACCCAAGGCATATAATCCGTGTGCCGAAAATGTTAAGGCAATGGCTATCTTTAAGTAAAGTCTCAGCTTTAGGGTGTTTATTTTTTCCGTTAAAGCGAGATAAAAAAACAAGGGCAGCGAAAACTGTATTGCATATTCAAAAAATTGACCCAAATGATAAAACTTATCCTTGCAATATAAAAAAGCCAACAAGCCTAAGGCAAGTGACGACAATGCATATAACCAAGTCAAGCCCTTCATCCTTTGATTAATTACGAGCGTTAGGATGGCCATCGCTGCATAGAAAACGCCAAAACTAAATATTAAGTTGTCGATAAAGTGTCCTGCCGTTTCACTGGTAACATAGGCCTGCCAAGTATCACCCGTCAGCCAAGTTACCATACCTTCCATCCAGTCTTTATCCCACAGCAGTGCCCTAAAAGGAGCATCCCAAAATAAATGCTGCCAAGCTCTGCCTGCAAAAAGTAAAAATGTGCTCAACCGTAATAGGGCAATGACCAAATAATGTTGGGATTGTTTCGTTTGCATGGTTTCTTTTTTGTTTTGGATATAAAAATACAAACATTTGCCCAACTGGAATGTTTATCAAAAGCGATAGTACTATCATTCTAATCTCTTGCAAAGAAACATCATTCAACCAATAAAATACAGGCATGAAAAATATATTGTTAATATGTACGCTGCTTATGTTCTCAGCCCACCTATCTTCCAAAACCGATAAGTACCGACTTACGCTAAGAGACAACCCGAGCAATTCCATGGTGATAGCCTGGAACCAGGTTTCGGGAAATGAGACAGTGGTTTATTACGGAACTACAGACCATAAGCAAGATTGGAGCAAATATGACTTGAGCGCTAAGCCCGACAGACATGTGGACTATGCTGAGATGAACAATAACTTTGTCCGGCTACATCATCTCACACCCAATACGGCCTATTACTTTGTGATTAAAGATAGTGAGGGCCTGAGCGAGCGCTTTTGGTTCAAGACAACACCTTGGGATACGAGCGAACGAATTTCGCTGATAGCTGGTGGAGATTCACGAAGCAACCCCGAAGCCCGAAGAAACGCCAACCTGATGGTGAGCAAGCTACACCCCCACGCCATATTCTTTGGAGGTGATATGACAGGTAGAGGTGAGCCGCATGAATGGCAAGAATGGTTAGACGATTGGCAACTCACCATCAGCCCCGATGGACGTATGTACCCCATTATTGCTGCCAGGGGAAACCACGAGAAAAACAATGAGATGATCGTTAATATTTTTGATGTGCCCCATAAAAGCGTGTATTATGCCATTACCATCGG
>JAGXIP010000118.1 GCA_024635585.1 Saccharicrinis sp.
TTAACCTGAAAAATGCACGCATTTTTCACTTTCCGCTATCATAGGCGGAAAGCCGAAAAAGTTTAAGTAAACTTTTTCGAGGGTTAACCCTCGATTCTGCTTAGGCAGAATCGGCCTTTGGTGCCTTATTCATAAAATTTATGTATAGGGCAGGTTAAAAGGGTTTTACGAAGTTAGATAAGGCCTCATTTGCTGTAAACATCTCATTATTAATACGGGTCATTAACAAGGTTTAACTTATTTTTTAGTTCTTTCATTAAGTAATAGCCTATATTTGTTGTGTAGATTTTTTTTCATAGATTTAGATTAACAAGTTGATTTTAAGGGTAAAAGGATAGATGTTTCATCTATCCTTTTTTTTCTTCAATAACTAAGTTAAATCTATTACCACAACGATAAGGCCATCCGGTTCATTTTATAATCTGCCAAAAATACACCTTTCATGTCATTTTTTCTTAATAGCAATCTAAGCTATGTCATTCTTTCAGAGGATTATAAGATAATTTTTTACCATTGTATTCCTAAGATATCTTAATCTGTTGATTTACTGTTTGTTAATAAAATTTGCTTTTATACAATCCCTTCCGTGGCATTGACTTTGAGGTGTTTATATCGCAATTTATTATTCACTTAAATTATGGAGGGAAACGCTATGACATTAGCAAAATTATCACACAATTCGTTTCCATCTCTCCCTTCAGTATTTGATCGTTTCTTTGAGGGAGACATGATGGATTGGGGCAATTCTAACTTTGCCGCTTCTAATTCTACTCTGCCTGCTGTTAATGTTAAGGAAGACGACAATGAATTTCAGATTGATGTTGCAGCACCGGGATTAAAAAAAGAGGATTTTAAGGTGGACTACGATAACGGTCGCCTGACAATATCCTCGGAAAAGAAAAATGAGAGCGAAGTAAAAGAGGGTAAAAAGATTACCCGCAGGGAGTTTAGCTATCGATCGTTCCAACGCTCTTTTACCGTTCCGGAAACCATGGTAGATGGCGACAAAATTAAAGCCAGCTATGCGGATGGAATACTTCATATTGCTTTACCCAAGCGAGAAGAAGTAAAACCAAAACCAGCTAAACAAATTAAGATTCAGTAAGAAATAAATAACGGGATGCCAAAATATGGCATCCCGTTATTTATTTTTATCAATCCTTATAAAACCCACAAATGAAACTGGGGATTTAAGTGGTGATTTATAATTTTTCGATAATCTGTTCCATTTCTTCCAATGATTTTCCTTTTGTTTCAGGTACCATTTTCCATATAAATATGGCCGAAAGGATACTCATTACCCCATAGAACATGTATGTTGCACCACCACTAAACTCCATCATAGCCGGATAGGTAGATGAAATAAAATAGTTAGCCGCCCACTGTATTGCAACAGCAATAGCAATCGCTCTACCCCTAATTTTATTTGGGAATATTTCACCAATCAGCACCCAGGTAACCGGACCCCAGCTCATCATAAATGAAGCAGTATAAATAATAATAAAAACCAATGTACTAATTCCTATTATATTAAAGAACGATAAAAAGCTTATGGCTATCATGCCTATGGCCATGCCAATAGAGCCTGTAATCAATAAAGGCTTGCGTCCCCATTTGTCAACGGTTAATATGGCTACCACAGTAAAAACCACGTTCACCAATCCCATAACAATAGTTTGTAGCATGGAAGCATCTTTGGCGGCACCCATGCTTTCGAAAATACGGGGCGCATAGTAAAGTGCTACGTTAATTCCAACAAACTGTTGAAATACCGATAAAAGGATACCAATGATGATGACTTTCTTTCCATAAGCAAATATTTTTGATGATGCTGTACTGGCCAAAGTTATTTTAATATCGGCAAGTATTTTTTTGCCAATCTCCGCTCCATTTATTCGCTCTAGAATGCTGAGAGCCTTATCGTTATGCCCTTGCATAGCCAGGTAACGGGGTGTCTCTGGAACAAAAAATAATAGTATACCAAAAATAGCAGCAGGTATGGCCTCCGATAAAAACATATAGCGCCAACCTATTTCATTAATCCATTCAATACTTTGCCCTTTGGCAATATTCCAGTTCACAAAGTAAACCACCAACATACCAAATATAATGGCAAACTGGTTAAAGGATATCAAGCGACCACGCATGTGAGCAGGGGCAATTTCGCTGATATACATAGGGCTAACGGCCGAGGCAAGTCCAACGCCTATGCCTCCAATAACCCTATAAAAATTAAACATGTACAATAATCCCATGCTGGCTTCGCCATGTTTGAAAAAGAGAAATTCGGGGTTGCCAGAACCCAGAGCAGATACAAAAAATAGCCCGGCAGCCACCTTTAGTGAATTTTTACGACCTATGCGTGAAGCCAAAAGACCAGAGAGAGCGCCACCAATTATACAGCCTATCAAAGCACTCGACACGGTTGCACCATGTACAAACGAGCTTAGATTAAGACCATCGATTAAAAAAGCCTGAATAGATTTTTCGGCTCCAGAGATAACAGCAGTATCATACCCAAAAAGTAGCCCACCTAAAGTAGCTACTAATGTGAGGAGCATGATGAAGCCCATATTTTGTTGTTTCATAGACTTAATAATTTGAATTTTAAGATAGATTTTGAGCTTGCTTCTGCAAGGTAAAATTATTAAATAATAGAAGGCTCCCGGAGTATCTTGATATCAAATCAAGAACCACGGGAACCTTTATTGTATCTACTAAATATACATGTTTATCAATTGTTCGTAACGCTCCTGTCTGCCACTAGTCATGGCTGGTTCGCCCGCTTCTTTGGCAATAGTGCGTAAATCTTCTAACGTTAACTTACCAGCAGCAAAATCGGCACCTTTACCTGAGGAAAAAGAAGCATATCTATCGGCTTTTAGTTTTGGATAGTCACTGTTACGCAAGATGTTATCAGCAATAACCAACGAGCGTGCAAAGACATCCATACCCGAAACATGGGCAATAAAAATATCTTCGAGATCAGTAGAATTACGACGGGTTTTGGCGTCGAAGTTGATGCCGCCACCTTGAAGACCACCAGCCTGAAGAATTACCATCATGGCTTGCACTGTTTCGTAGATGTTGGTTGGGAATTCGTCAGTGTCCCATCCGTTTTGATAATCACCTTTGTTGGCATCAATACTACCCAACATACCCGCATCAGCAGCACATTGTAATTCATGCTCAAAAGTGTGCTGTGCCAAAGTAGCATGATTAACTTCAACATTCAATTTAAAATCTTTATCCAAACCATAATGACGTAAAAAGCCAATCACCGTTTCGGCATCTACATCATATTGATGTTTAGATGGCTCCATTGGTTTAGGCTCAATAAAGAAATTACCCTTAAAACCATTTTTACGGGCATAATCACGTGCCATACCCAAGAATTTTGCCATGTGCTCTTTCTCGGCTTTCATATCGGTATTTAATAACGACATGTAACCTTCACGACCGCCCCAGAAAACATAGTTTTGTCCACCAAGAGCAATGGTTGCATCCAAAGCATTTTTTACCTGAACGCCAGCATGTGCAAGAACAGAAAAATCCGGATTGGTGGATGCTCCATTCATGTAACGAGCGTTAGAGAATACGTTGGCAGTACCCCAAAGCAATTTAACGCCAGAATCTTTTTGATACTGCTGTGCGATAGGAATTATTTTTGCCAAGCGCTCTTCAATTTCAAATACTGTTCCATCGCCAACTACATCAGTGTCGTGAAAACAATAAAAGGGAGCACCTATCTTGGTGAAAAATTCGAATGCTGCTTGCATTTTGTATTTAGCTTTGTCTAATGCATCGCTTCCTTTATCCCAAGGATATACTTTTGTACCGGGACCAAATGGGTCGCCCCCGTCACCGCAGAATGTATGCCAGTAGGCAATTGCAAAGCGCATGTGTTCTTTCATTGTTTTACCGGCAACTACTTGCTCAGCATTGTACCATTTAAATGCCAATGGATTTTTTGATTCTTTGCCTTCGTAGGCTATTTTTCCGATACCTGGAAAAAATTCGTTGTTTGTAGCCATGATTAATGATATTTAATGAGAAATAAATAATATAATGAGGGAGTTAACCCCTATTTCTTGATGCGAATAATGGATTTATGAATATTATTTTAATCCGTTCTTCCAATCTTGATACACCTGGGTGAGTTTTTCTGTATTTTCTTTTATAGGTTCAACGAGTGCCACTTTTTTGAGCGAAGCAAAAGCCTCATCAAGCGTTGCATATAAACCTGCACCATAAGCACCGCCACGAGCAGCCCCCAATGCACCATCAGTTTCGTACAGCTCGATGGTAGAACCTGAAATGTCGGCCAAAGTCTGACGAAAAACGGGACTTAAAAACATATTGGCATTTCCGGCTTTGATAACTTTGGTTTGGATACCTGTTTGCTCCATTATTTCCATCCCGTATTTAAAGCTAAAGGCTATGCCCTCTTGTGCTGCACGTAACATGTGCCCACGAGAATGAATATTAAAGTTGAGGTTTTTCATGGTGGCACCGGGATTGGTATTCATTAAAACACGCTCGGCACCATTGCCAAATGGAAAAAATAGCAAGCCCTCACTACCTGGAGGAACAACACTAGCATCATCGTTCATTTGTACATAATTGAGCTCTTTAGCCACATTCTTACGAAGCCAGGAGTTTAAAATGCCCGTGCCATTTATGCAAAGCAAAACACCCAGGCGATTATCAGTATTGGTATGGTTAACGTGAGCAAAAGTGTTAACGCGTGATTTAGGATCGTATTTTAGCTGATCGCTTACGCCATAAACAACCCCCGAAGTGCCAGCTGTAGCAGCAACTTCTCCTGGTTTTAACACATTCAGGCTAAGCGCATTGTTGGGTTGATCGCCGGCTCTGTACGATACGGGTGTGCCCGCTTCTAGGTTAAGCTCTTTGGCGGTGGCATTGCTCAAAACACCTTGTATTCCAAATGTATCTTTTAAGGTGGGGATAACATTCTGGTCGAAACCATAATTATCAAGCAACTCTTTTGAAATGCTTTGCGTTTTAAAGTCCCAGAAAATACCTTCGGACAAACCACCTATTGTAGTAACAATGTCGCCCGTTAATTTATACGCGATGTAATCGCCAGGAAGCATTATTTTATCAATTTTTTTATATACTTCGGGTTCGTTTTCTTTTATCCACTTGAGTTTTGAAGCCGTAAAGTTGCCCGGAGAATTTAGCATGTGCGATAGGCAATGTTCGCTTCCTATTTCGTCAAATGATTTGTTGCCGTAATCAATAGCACGGCTGTCGCACCAAATTATGGCTGGGCGAAGAACCTCCCCATCTTTATCCACTGTTACCAAACCATGCATCTGGTAGGAGATGCCAATAGATTTAATATCCTTTTTATCAATATTAGCTTCTGCCATAACATCGGCCAAAGCCAACTTTAGGTTCGTCCACCAATCGTGTGGGTTTTGTTCTGCCCACTCCACTTTTGGTGTTGAAATGGCCATTTCTTCTTTTGGGTAGAAAGCCGAACTAACTGCTTTGCCACTTTTTACATTGAGCAGCGCTACTTTTACCGAAGAGCTTCCGATGTCAAATCCTAATGCGTACATATCATTTTATTATTACGTTCTGTTCTGGTATGGTGCAAATTTATAAAAAAAATCATTCTTACAACGATTCTCTAAAATATAATTTCGTGGGCACACAAAAATCCATCGTAATATCATTAGAAGCAAAAGCTGCAGCCTTTTGTCCCATTAGCTTAAAATCGGTAGAAATAACAGATATGCCTTTGTATATAAATTTCTTCATTGGCGTTTCGTTATACGAGAGTATTCCCACATCCACACCTGGCTCGAGTTTTCTCTCACGGCATTGCTCCAATATGTGCCCTAACATCCTGTCGCTAACACTAAAATACATATCTCCTGCCTTAACATTTAAGTCATCTTCTTTTTGCAGCCGTATGTAATCGTAATTATACTTCCTGCAATGCTCTTCAAAACGTTTGGCGGTAATAATGGGGTGATAAGTATAGTTCGGATAAACCATCACCATCCGTTTATACCTGCTCATTAAATGGTTGGCCTGCTCAAGCACCTCTGAAACGGGTGCACTAAAATCCTGATACAATTTATTTTTAATGCTTTTTATATTGGTATTCCAGTCTATTATCAGGGTTTTATCGGGAGGTAAGAGATTAACTACTCCGGCCACTTGCTTATGAGCAAAGGGCATAATAATATATTTGCTGTAGCGATTACTGGCTTCGGTTATTAGCTTTTTAAACAAATCGATATTGTAGTGATGAAAATGCACATCGGCAATAGTGTCTTTTTCCAAATTTTTGACAAACTCGCTATACAACACCTCTTTATAGGCTTTGAAAGTATCCAAAAATAGAAATATTTTACGTCCCTCTTTGGCAATAAAATATCCTTTATTTGGAACAGATTCCACAATACCTTGTTCTTTTAAAATGCTGTAAGCCTTAAATACAGTATCGCGTGACAAGCTATTTTCCTGGCACATCACATTTACTGTAGGCAGTTGATCGCCTCTATGCAATTTATTTTTAGCAAGGGCACTAACCACAGTATCTACCAATTGCTGGAATTTGGGTATTTCACTTTGGGCGTTTATGTTGAATTTAATCATTGGGTAAATTTATTGTGGCGTTCTGTTGTGGTAGGTGCAAAAGTAAAGTATCTTTTAATAGTGTTGATAGGTTATGAGGTTTTTTTTGCAAGAATCGGTTTAACTAAAGCTATCATGTTTTTTTTATCTTTGCCAAAGCGTTTAAATTTTAACGTTTAGTAACTTTACTATTATGACTCCATTGCTCACCGGACTGCTCGTAGCGGTATATTTTATGATACTAATGGTTATTTCGTATGTAACCGGACGCAAGTCAAATAACGAAGATTTTTTTGTGGGCAGCCGTAAGTCGCCTTGGTACATTGTTTCTATAGGCATGATAGGCGCCAGCCTTTCGGGAGTTACATTTATATCTGTTCCTGGATGGGTTAACGCCACCCAATTTAGCTACTTACAAATGGTGTTGGGTTACTTCCTGGGGTATTTAACAATTGCCCATGTGCTACTTCCTGTGTATTATCGCTTAAACCTCACCTCTATATATTCCTATTTACAAGGCCGCTTTGGCAATTTTAGTTACAAAACTGGTGCTTGGTTGTTTTTGATTTCGCGTACCATAGGTGCATCTGCACGTTTGTATTTGATGGCCAACGTATTGCAAATTAGCTTATTTAATGCATTGGGCATTCCCTTTGCCGTAACGGTTTTTATTACCATCGCACTTATTTGGCTCTATACTTTTAGGGGAGGCATCAAAACGATTATTTGGACAGATACTTTGCAGACAGTTTTTATGCTTACCTCGGTTATTATTACCATCGTATATATTGCAAAAAACATGGATTTGGGGGCTATGGGTGTTGTTAAGCTTATTGGCAAAAGCGAACTCTCTAAAGTGTTTGTTTTTGACGATTGGAGCTCCAAACAGCACTTTGTAAAGCAGTTTTTCAGTGGTGCTTTTATTACCATTGTAATGACAGGCTTAGATCAGGATATGATGCAAAAAAATCTTTCGTGCAAAAATCTCAAGGAAGCTCAAAAAAACATGAAATGGTATGGGTTTGGCTTTATGCCTGCCAACGTCCTGTTTTTATCCTTGGGCGTTCTGCTATATACTTTTGCCAATCAGCAGGGTATGACACTGCCCGAGCGTTCCGACGATTTGTTTCCGATGATTGTAAACAGTGGAGCATTACCAGCAGTGGTTGGTGTATTTTTTATTATTGGTTTGATAGCCGCAGCATATAGCAGTGCCGATTCCGCGCTCACCTCGCTCACCACTTCCTTTGCAGTAGATATCTTAGGCTCGTCGGGTAATGGGCGCACCTTGACAAAAAAGAACAGAATAATCATTCACCTCTGTTTTTCTATGGTGCTGATGCTGGTTATTATACTTTTTAGAATTTTAAAGGCCGATAGCATTATAAGTACCATATTTACCCTTGCCGGATATACTTATGGCCCACTATTGGGCATGTACGCCTTCGGATTATTTTCTAAATTTCAGGTACGCGACACGCTTGTTCCAGCCGTTGCCTTGATAGCTCCCATCGTAACAGGCATCTTAGATTTTAACGCTTTAAACTGGTTTGGTTTTGAGCTGGGATTTGAAAAACTAATGTTAAACGGAGCACTCATGTTTATAGGTCTACTGCTTATTTCGCAGAAATCGAAAGAAGCACACAATGACTAAACTTATTTAGTGGAGATTCGCAACTAACGTACAGTTTGACTAAAAATGCAAATTTAATTACGGATAAAACAGACTTAACCATTCCCCTACCAATTCTCGGGTGAAAAATAAAAATACCTTGATAACTATCAAAATAATAAGCACATGACGTTCGACGAACTATACAACAAGATACAGGCAGGCAAAATAAGTAAACTCGATGCACAAAAACATTTCTCATTAGATTGGTTAGAAACCGCCAGCCGACATATCCTGGATGTAAACCGTGGCATGCGCACCAATATTCCGGAAATTATTTATGGCGAGTACAAATCCTTGGAACAAACCATTGAGATAACCTCAAATATTTTAAAAAAACACGAGCGAGTTATCATCTCCCGTAGTAAGTTCAACAACGAGTTAGCCGACCTTTTTCGTCAAAATTATCAGGTAATCAAAAGCGATAACGTATTGGTAGTGGGCGAACTGCCGGAGCCCAAAGGCCATATATTGGTGGTAAGTGCAGGTGCTGCCGACCACCCTGTTTGCGAAGAATGCGAAATAATACTTAAAGCCGTTGGTGTAAACCCTATTGTTTTTGAGGATAGGGGGATAGCACATCCCACACGGGTAATTGAGGCCATTATGCAAGGGATAGAAAAAGATGTGAAAGCCGTTATCGTAGTTGCCGGAATGGAAGGCGCCTTAGCTCCCTTTGTGGCTTCGTTGGTAGGGCTTCCGGTAATTGGTGTGCCCACATCTGTGGGTTACGGTTTTAGAGCCAAAGAAGCTGCACTCACTTCCATGCTGGCTTCCTGCGCTCCCAACCTTACTGTGGTTAATATCGACGGTGGTCTGAGAGCCGCTGTGGTGGCTGCCCTGATTGCAAAGAATAGTAATTGAAAAAGCGAAAAAATTATTATTTCCTGCGGGTGTTTGTGAAAAGTAGAAATGAGTATTACGATTAAAACTCAAATAATTTAATGGATTATGAAAACTTTCCAGAGTATTGTTATATGCATGATAATAAGCTATTCGGCATTTGGTCAAAAACAAATTCAACATAGCGCTTTTAAGCAAGCAGAAGAAATGATTGCATTTTATAATCAAAGAAACATAAGTAAATTTGTAGACTATCTTTTGCCTGTCTACTATGCTAACGATACCGCGAGTAAAACTGATTTATGCAAAATATTTGAAAAAGTATTGAAAAACGACACAGATAGTATCTTCCTAAGGGAAATGCTAAAAATATCCAAATCTAAGAATCAATATCAAGCGCTATTTGTGGTAAATTTTCGAAGCAAGAAATTCTATATTATTGGGGTTTCTGATAATAACGGGAGTGTTTGGAAGTTTACCCAGCCTTGTAATGAAAAAATGAAATTCACCCAACTATTAAATCTCATCCCTTCACTTGAAGGTTCCTTTGCTGAAATTTTGGATCCAAAATTTGGTAAAAGGGTGAAGTATGTAAAAGGAGATGCTATTGTACCATTTACATTTGCAGATATAGATGGAAATGAGATTTCATCCAGTTCCATGAAAGGTCAAGCAATTGTGCTTAATTTTTGGTCTATCTCATGCGCACCGTGTGTAATGGAAATGCCAGAATTGAATAAATTGGTTGAGAAATATGAAAATGTGAACTTTATTGCTCCGGCAGTTTACTCATCCAAGGAATCAATTAAGAATGATTTTCTTCCTAAGCAACCATTCTTATACGATATTGTTACTATCGATGGAAACGATTATGAAATTTCATCGTACCCTACGCATGTTATTTTAAACAAAAAACATGAAGTGGTAGAGATAATTACCGGATACAGCGAAAAGAATATTCAGAGATTAGAAATGTTAATCATCGGTTTATAGAAAGGGTAGCCAATGATTTCCAAGCCTATCGTCAGATGTACTCTTATAAATTATCTCCATATTAGTCCATTATATTCTTTAGCTTTATCTCAACCTCATCTTGAGAATAGATCATCAGCAGCTTTGATTCTTTGCTTGATTACGCCGGATATTCCTTTTACAGCTTTAACTGGCGCAAGGGTTTCCGAGTTTTTAGGGATGAGATTTTATTTTTAAAATAAATTACAAGTAGCCAAGTGAAGCATGCTCTGAAAGAGTGTATATTTGGCATCAAAGTATATTCAGTAAAAGCATAGAAAAAGCAAATTAGAGATGGATAAAAAATCAATTGTAGAAAATATACGGAACAAATCCGGGTTCATCTGTGACATGGATGGTGTAATTTATCATGGTAATAAGATTCTCGACGGCGTAAAGGAGTTTGTGTCTTGGTTAAAAGATGAAAACAAAAAATACGTTTTCCTGACCAACTCTAGTGAAAGAACCATCAAAGAACTTCAGGGAAAATTATCACGTATGGGACTTGATGTGGGACCTGAACATTTTTATACAAGTGCTCTGGCCACTGCGTCTTTTCTTCAAAGTCAGAAACCAAATGGCACAGCTTACATTATTGGAGAGGCGGGACTTATCAATGCCCTTTACGATGTCGGATATTCAAGTAATAACATCGATCCGGATTACGTGGTGATGGGAGAATCCAGATCGTACAGTTATGAAACGATCGAAAAAGCATTAAATCTGGTCATCAAAGGAGCCAAACTAGTTGGTACAAATCCTGATGTTAGCGGGCCGATTGAAAATGGGATTGCACCGGCAACCAAGGCGCTTATTTCACCCATTGAA
>JAGXIP010000119.1 GCA_024635585.1 Saccharicrinis sp.
TATCCATGGGCTTTTGATAATTTAATGCAGGAATGGCCGGTATGGCTCGATAATAATTTGGTTCAGATTTTATCGGTTCAATGCTATCGAAGTAGTGTTTTTTCGTACAAAGCCACCATTGACGAAGTGTTACAGTATTTTACCCGTCACGGCGATGGCAACCTTCTTCGTTTATCGCCCGGTATTATTTTAAAAGGATCATCTGGGCTATCCGATCTCGAAGTAGTTAGAGGTCAGATGCAGGCCAATCGTGATAGAGGCATAGTTGGCGAATCATTTTTTTACGATGTGCCGTTGGAAAATGAGAGTATAAAGGCAGTGATCAAATCCTTTTATAAAGGCAAGGCCAAACTGCCTGAATTGTAAAGTTGTCCACCTGATCAAGTTAAATTTAAATATATAACGCTATGCATTTCAACTATCTGCTATATTTCATATTTGTACTTCTTATACCAACTTATACGGCATGTTCCGAAGAATCGGCAAAGCCCGAAGAAGAAGTTATAAAATTTGGAAAAAAAATTCTGGATATAAGTTTTGAGGGTATCGAAATGGAATTGCCAGTTCAGATAGACCATGACGCCAATACCGTTACGGCTTTTGTTGTGGGTAGTGTTGAAATAACCCAATTAATACCCAGTTTTGAATTGTCTGCCGAAGCCAAAATTGCGCCCCCGGCGGGTGTGGCCTATGATTTTTCAACGGGCATGACTTTTCAGGTGGTGGCACCAGATAAAACCTTCAAAAACTACCAGGTTACCGTTGAGAAGATCAACAACGAAATACATGCGTTTAAGCTGCTCACAAAGAATAATGCCTTACCATTTGCAGTTCGCGAAGGTAGCATCAGCGAAATCGCAGAACGACAATACGAGATTTCTGTTTATATCCACCACGATGATGATATTGCGGATTTATCGACCATCGTTGAAACCAATGAAAGTTCGGTTGTAACCCCGGATCCCACTACCATAAAAAACTATTCGCAGCCAGTGCAATACACCGTTTCGGATGGGAAAGGCAACGAACGAAAATATAAGGTCCTTGTGCACCAAACACAGGAACAAACGGTTACATGGCAAGAAACTGCCGAATTTTCAGGAGTCGATGGTATAAAAATGTTTACAAGCAACTCTTCATTTCGTTACAACCCTGATGGTACACCGATGCCTTTCAATGCTTATGCCATCAAAATAGATATGTCAAAAGGGTTCAAGTTTGTACCTTATTATAATACAACAAAAGGAAATATGAAGGTGAAGGAAATGGTGGAAGATTATTCCTCTAAGAATAGTGTGATGCCATTGGTAGGCATCAATGCTGGCTACTTCGGAGGGAGTTCGTCCTACAGTTTATTGATTAACAATGGAGAGTATCTTGCGGGCAATATTCCGCAATTGTCTCGATCCGGTAGCTTTTTTGTTACCAGAGGAGCATTCGGGCACAATAGCGCCATGAACTTTTCTGCGGATTGGGTTTATACAATTAATCCTGGGGTAGTTTATGGATACCCAAATCCATCGCCTAATGTGGATGGTGAAACGCCACAACCAAAACCTACAGAATCATTTCCATCCAACGGTTTTGTCTATGATAAAATTAATGCCGTTGGTGGCGGACCTGTATTGATTAGAAACGGACATATTATAGAAGGTTATGGGTACGAATTGTTTTATGATGATATAGTCCGTTCAATTGCCAACCGCACTGCTGTTGGGGTAACCTCTACTAATGAACTAATAATAATGGTGGTTGATGGACGGGCTACATATAGTGCAGGGGTTAGCTTGGGGGATATGGCCAGAATATTAAAGGAAGATTTTGCATGTAAGGATGCCTTAAACCTGGATGGAGGTGGCTCTTCTACTTTAATTGTTAACGGACAAGTGTATAACAGAAACAGTATTGATGTGGGGCAGCGTAGTGTATTGACCGGTTTGCTCATTGTTAAAGATTAATGGCAAACTCCATCAGTTTTATTTGTAAGGATATGCAGCTTGTCACCCTTATGGTGAGAAAGGTTATTAGTAAATTGTTCTGCCGGGGTGCATATGCCGTTATTATTGATGAAAGGAGCCATTAGAGTGCTTCACTCACAGTTGAGCTTACTGTTGACGAATTCGGGAAAGTCTATCAATACCAATAATGAACAAATATTTATAATGAAATACCAAATAAACGCATTTGAAATGTGCCGAAAATAAAGAGGTTGTAGTGCCATGAACGAAAACAGAGAAATTAGTATAGATGCATTACGCGGATTGGCAATCATAGGAATGATATTGTCAGGGACCATTGCGCAGTTGCCTGATATGCCAGCATGGATGTACCATGCTCAAGTGGGGCCGGTAGGTTTTAAATTTCGGCCTGACATATCAGGTATTACGTGGGTTGATTTGGTTTTTCCTTTATTTCTTTTTGCTATGGGTCTTGCATTTCCTTTTTCTATGAATCGCTTTTTAGAGAATGGCGGGAATAGCCCTCGTTTAATACGTAAAGTTTGCATTAGAGCATTTAACCTGTTTGTATTTGCGGTAATGCTTCCCCATCTTTCTCCATATGGATTGCCCGAATCTGCAGGTATAGGTAGATATATATTTACACTGGTCGGATTTGCTGGGTTTTTCCTTACGTTTTCCCGTTTTCCTAACTGGAAAAGTCATGAGCGAAATTTAAATGCTGTTGGATATCTGTTATTAATTATACTCTTAGTTGTTAGGCGGTTCGTATTTGAGCTTCCGTTTTCTATTCATAAAAATGATATTATTATTTTGGTTTTGGCAAATATGGCTTTGGTAGGTGCCATTATTTGGATTCTGACGCGGCATAACTGGTGGCCGAGATTGGCTGTTTTAGCCTTCTATTTTGGGTTAAGGTTAACGGCTGATTTAAATCCAAGTATTAACTACGATATTTTTCATTTCGCTCCGTTAAAATTGATTGGGAATTGGATACCGGAAATAAAGAATATGCTGAGTCGGGTGGGTGTTTTAACAGACCAAACAGTTTATTTCAGCATGAATTTCCTGAAATATCTATTTATAGTTATTCCAGGAAGTATTATTGGTGATTTGCTTTATAGGCATTCTCAAGAAAAAGTTAATAAGAAGAGTTCCCACAATTCGAATAGATCCAAAAGAAATTCGCTGGCAACGATATTATTTTTATTCATTGTAGTTAATTTAATAGGTCTATTTACTCGTAACGGGTACATCATATATCTTGGAAATATAGTTTTGTTAATTACATGTGAATGGTTTATTCGCCAGTCGGGGATCGATATTTCTTCATTTATGAGGAAATCGCTCAATTGGAGTTTCTTTTGGTTGTTCCTCGGGTTGATTTTTGAACCTTACGAAGGTGGGATAAAAAAAGATGTGGCTACCATGAGTTACTTCTTCGTCACCTCTGGATTGGCAGGCCTGCTGTTGCTTGCATTCAAAATATGGTTTGAATCTTATAGCTTTTCACGCATCATGGTATTTCTACCTAAAGTAGGTCAAAATCCAATGTTGGGTTATGTAGCTGTTACCTATTTAATAGTTCCCTTACTTGGTTTGACTGGTCTTTTGGCTTATCTAAACCAGTGGTCGTTAACTGGAATTTTACCGGGTCTGGTTAAGGGAGGGGTGCTCACATCTCTTATGGTTATTGTAACGTATTATAGTGTAAAAATTAAATATTTTTGGAAAACATGATTAATAAAATTGGGGTATTGCTTGTAGCAATCATAGTATTAAATTCTGGATGTCAGGTTAAATCGGATCCTGTAGAAATAAAATACCCATTGGGATATGACGAACCTGTTAGGGGTGTATGGTTGACTAATGTGGCTAGTGAGGCACTTTATTCGCGGGAGAATATTATTGAAGCAGTGGAAAAATGCAATGAACTAGGTATAAATACCATTTTCATGGTAACATGGAATAAAGCCACTACCATGTACCGTAGTGATATCATGAAGGATTTTACTGGTGTTGAAATAGACCCCATACTCGATCCGGATAATTCAGGGCGAGATCCCTTGCAAGAAATGATTGAGGAGGCGCATAAGCGCGGGATAAAGGTATTTGCGTGGTTTGAGTTTGGTTTTTCATCTTCCTACAATTTAAACGGAGGTAAGATAGCCGAACTAAAGCCTGAATGGGTATCCTTAACCCATGAGGGTAAATTGTGTAACAAAAATAACTTCGATTGGTTAAATGCGCTAAATCCTGAGGTGCAGGAGTTTATGACTTCTCTGGTTTTAGAGGTTGTGGAGAAATACGATGTAGACGGCATTCAGGGCGATGATAGATTGCCTGCCATGCCATCAAGCGGTGGATATAATCCGGAAACCATTGAGTGGTACAAAAGTGAGCATTTTGGTGCAGAGCCTTCAGAGAATTACAAGGATTTTGAATGGGTCAACTGGCGGTCGGAAAAGCTTAATATGTATCTTAAAGAACTCTATTTCAGAGTAAAAGAAATTGATTCCACGTGCAACGTATCCATGGCTCCCAGCGTGTATCCGTGGAGTAAGGAAGAATATCTGCAAGATTGGCCTAGCTGGGTTAATTTTGGGTATGTAGATATGATCTGCCCTCAGGTATATCGCAAAGATTCCGCTAGTTATAAAAGAACCCTTGAAGCAACAAAGGATTATATTATACCGGAGAAACGTCATTTGTTTTACCCGGGCATACTTATTCGTGTAAATGGGGAACAACCATCAAACGATCTTTTTAATTACATGATCCAATGCAACCGGGAAGTAGGCGCCGAGGGAGAGGTTTTCTTCTTTTACGAAGGACTGGGTGAATATCAAGAAGAGTTAAAGCAGCTATATTATTAATAAAGAAAATAACAAAGGATGATATTATCGTGGATTGATATTTCAATAGTATTATTATACCTGGTACTAACACTTTTTATTGGTTTTTGGCTTTCAAAACGAGCCTCTAAAAATCTGGAAGCCTATTTTTTGGGTGGCAATAAAATCAAATGGTATCTTCTGGGCTTGTCCAATGCTTCAGGCATGTTTGATATTTCCGGTACCATGTGGACGGTAACACTGGTTTTTGTATACGGATTGAAAAGCGTTTGGATTCCCTGGCTTTGGCCGGTGTGGAATCAGATTTTTGTCATGGTGTTTTTAGCCGTCTGGATGCGTCGATCCAATACCATGACAGGTGCACAATGGATTACTTTCCGTTTTGGCGAAGGACGTGGTGGACGTATGTCACATTTAATTGTGGTTGTTTTTGCGGTGATTAGTGTTATAGGTTTTATTGCCTATTTTGTTGGTGGGATAGGAAAATTCGCCGAAACATTTTTTACCTGGGATCTTTCTACCGTCATACTGGGTCTTCATCTCACTTCGGCACAGGTTTATGCGCTAATCATTATTACCATAACAACCATCTATACACTAAAAGGTGGAATGTATAGTGTGGTTAGTACAGAGGTACTCCAATTTCTAATTATGACAGTGGCATGTATTGCCATTGGGATAATTGCATTTAACTCTGTAACTGCCGAACAGGTGATGGCTGCCACGCCCCAAGGATGGGGTGATATGATGCCGGAGTGGAAACTGGATTTAGACTGGTCAAACACCTTCCCGGCTCTCAACGATAAAATTGGAGGAGATGGATTTGAGATGTTTGGGATGTTACTCATGATGATGATATTTAAAGGCATCTTCGCCAGCTTGGCAGGCCCGGTACCTAGTTACGACATGCAACGTATTTTATCAACACGTACCCCTGCAGAGGCGGCCAAAATGAGCGGGATAACCTCTCTGGTTTTATACATCCCAAGGTATTTAATGATAGGAGGCTTTGCTATGTTGGCTTTGGTTTACCTCAAACCTGAAATGATAGCGATGGGTACGGATATGGATTTTGAAATGGTGCTACCAATGGCCATACAAAAATTTGTTCCGGTAGGCTTAAAGGGTTTGTTGCTGGCCGGTTTGCTGGCAGCTTTTATGGGAACTTTTGCCGCTTTTATTAATGCAGCGCCTGCCTATTTAGTGAATGACCTGTACAAAAAATATATCAACCCCGGCGCTTCTGATAAAAAACTGGTTCGATACAGTTACCTCTCAAGCTTTTTGCTCGTAATTGTTGGCTTGGCATTTGGATTATTTGTTACATCACTCAACAGTTTAACGCTTTGGATTACATCTTCACTTTATGGCGGGTACGCTGCTTCTAACGTGTTGAAATGGATTTGGTGGCGATTCAACGGGATGGGATATTTCTTCGGAATGTTTGGCGGATTATTGGCTTCGCTAGTTGCTCCTCCTCTTGTTCGTTTTTGGTTTCCGGGCTTAATCGATATTTATATTTTCCCAGTGATTTTGCTGGTGTCGTTTCTGGCCTCGTGGTTGGGTACCTTGCTTACCAAACCCGAAGATATGGAAATATTAAAGAAGTTTTACAAACAAACAAAACCATGGGGTTTCTGGAAGCCTGTAAAAGAAGCCGTTATGGCTGAAGATTCAACGTTTGAACCTAATAATGATTTTAAACGCGATGCTTTTAACGTTATGGTTGGAATTATCTGGCAAATGTCAATGGTTGTGATTCCGCTCTATTTGCTATCAGGGCAAACCACTTCCACCATAACGTCCATTGTAGTATTTGTTGTTACTTCTGTTATCCTGAAAAAAACATGGTACGACAATCTTAAGAATTTGGATAGTAAAAAGTTGTAAATGAATTTAAGATAAGCATTATGATAAAAGGAACTTTTTTAGATGAAATAAGTCACGATATACCTCATCAAAACTGGGGAAGAAAAGAATGGGACGAGGATTTTCGTCACATGAAACAAATTGGAATTGAGTTAGTAATCATGATTCGTTCTGGCTATCGAAAATGGATTACTTACCCCTCCAATATATTGGTAAAAGAAATGGGCGCATACAAACCTTCAGTAGATTTAGTGAAGCTATTTCTTGAACTTAGCGAAAAATATGACATGCAATTCTTTTTTGGATTATATGATTCAGGTAAATATTGGACAACGGGACAATATGAAAAAGAAGTGGAGATTAACAAAGCGGTTATCGATGAGGTATGGGCCAAATATGGACACTATAAAGCTTTTAAAGGATGGTATATATCACAGGAAATAAGCCGGAAGACCAATGAAATAATTAGCCTTTATGCTTCGTTGGGATATCATTGCAAAACTGTGTCCGGCGGGTTGACCACCATGATTTCGCCTTATATAGATGGTGTCAAAAATATCAGTCAATATACCTCCCAAACTACGCGCTCAAACCGGGTAAGCTTAGATCAGCACAAAAAGGATTGGAGTGATATTTTCAAAGGTATCAAAGGTGCCGTTGATATAGTCGCTTTTCAGGATGGCCATGTGGAATACGACGAGTTGATTGATTTTTTGAAACTAAATAAAGAAATGGCTGAAGCAAATGGTTTGGA
This sequence comes from Saccharicrinis sp., assembly GCA_024635585.1. Classification (GTDB taxonomy): domain Bacteria; phylum Bacteroidota; class Bacteroidia; order Bacteroidales; family Marinilabiliaceae; genus Saccharicrinis. Next base: position 7,437 of record JAGXIP010000119.1, read on the forward strand.
GTGTTGGACTAATACCGAAACATTCGACAGGGATATGCCCATTAAGTTTTTACCCATTAAATGGGAAAAGCTACGATTAAAACTCGAATTGGCAAAACAAGCCGGAATTGAGAATGCAGTTACCTTTGAATTTTCACATTTTATGAGTCCCCAGTCTGCATATCTACAGGCGGGTCACCTGTACAATAGATACCAAGAGTATAGGCAACATACAGGTGCAAAACAAACGGTTATTTGTGAGGTAGATAAGCGATAACAGTTATCTGTTGATGCACAATTGAGATAAACAACAAAGAACGTGGGTGTTTTAAACGGCGATACTGTTTTTAACAGATAAATACAAAGGAAAATGGATAAGCTTGATTTTTCGGCATTAGCCAATCAATATAAAACAGAACTCTTAGAAAATGTGGTGCCATTTTGGATGAATTACTCATTAGATACGTCTCATGGGGGATATTTCACCTGTCTTAATCGAGATGGTAGTGTCTTTGATACAGATAAGTTCGTGTGGTTGCAAGCTCGTCAGGTGTGGTTGTTCTCCATGTTATATAACAAAGTGGAGAAAAAGCAAGAGTGGTTGGATGTAGCTTTAAATGGCGCACAATTTCTGGAGAAATTTGGTCACGATGGAGATTACAACTGGTATTTTAGCCTGACACGCGAAGGGCAACCCTTGGTGCAACCATACAATATTTTCTCCAACACCTTTGCCACAATGGCCTTTGGTCAGTTGAGCTTGGCCACCAATAATCCGCAATTTGCTGAAATTTCTAAATTAACTTTTAATAAAATTTTGGAGCGAAAAGATAACCCGAAAGGCATCTACAACAAGGCTTTTCCCGGTACGCGCCCCTTAAAAAACTTTGCCTTACCAATGATTCTTTGTAATCTGTCGTTGGAAATTGAGCACCTACTTGAAGCCGGGTTAGTTGACCAAACCGTGGATACGGTAATTACAGAGGTATTGGATGTTTTTTACAATAAGGACTATCAGCTTATTTTAGAAAATGTGCAAATGGATGGTAGCTTTTCGGATACTTTTGACGGTCGTCTGTTAAATCCCGGACATGCCATTGAAGCCATGTGGTTTATCATGGATTTGGGTGTGCGGCTGGATAGAAAAGATTTGATAGAGAAAGCAAAAAATATCACATTACAAACTCTGGAGCATGGGTGGGATAAAAAATATGGAGGCATCTTTTATTTTATGGATATTAATGGGTATCCGCCACAACAGCTGGAATGGGATCAAAAGCTTTGGTGGGTGCATATCGAAACTTTAATCAGTCTTTTAAAAGGTTACCAATTAACAGGTGACAAAAAGTGTCTGGAATGGTTCCATAAAGTACATGACTATACTTGGTCTCATTTTAAAGATCCTGAACATAGCGAGTGGTTTGGTTATCTAAATCGCCAAGGCGATGTTCTGTTGACCCTAAAAGGAGGCAAATGGAAAGGATGCTTTCATGTGCCAAGAGGATTATATCAATGTTGGAAAACACTGGAAGAAATCGCTGAAAAGTAAAGTTATAGAGGTAGGTAGCTAAAAGCAAAAAAAGCATGAAGAATAAATTGATTTTATCACTTTCGCTGTTTTTCGTCTCACTCAACACATTCTCACAACAAGAAGCTGAAATTTTTTCAACGGATGTGATGATTGTTGGTGGAGGCGCAAGCGGAACGATGGCCGGTATCCAAGCGGCTCGTATGGGTGTTTCTGTACTGATTGTGGAAGAAACACCATGGCTGGGTGGCATGTTAACATCGGCAGGGGTAAGCGCCGCAGATGGCAATTATCGTTTGCATTCGGGTCTCTGGAACGAGTTTTTGGAAAAACTATTTGAACATTATGGTGGTGCCGATAGTGTTAAAACCGGGTGGGTCAGCAATGTGTTGTTCGAACCGCATGTGGGAGAGGCCATTTTAACGGGTATGACCGAAGCCGAGGAAAACCTTTCAGTACTTAGGAATACACGCTTAACCGATATTCAAAAAATAAATGACGGTTGGGAAGCAGTAATAGCTCAAGGGATTGAAAAAAAAGTGATACAAGCCAAGATAGTAATTGATGCTACTGAGCTGGGAGATGTTGCCAAACAAGTAGGCGTTGCATACGATATAGGTATGGATTCACGTAAAGAAACGGGCGAGAATATAGCACCAGAGCAAGAGAATGATATTATACAGGACTTAACTTACGTGGCCATTTTAAAAGATTATGGAGATACAGTGGATGCCACTATTCCAAGACCTGATAACTACGATCCACGACCGTTTTATTGTACCTGTGCGGGCAAATGCAATGAAGATAGCTTGGGTAAAAAGTTGTGGGATTGTGATTTTATGATGAAATATGGGAAGTTACCCAACGGGTATTACATGATCAATTGGCCTATTTATGGAAATGATTACTACGTGAATGCGTTGGAGATGAATACCCATGAACGAGATAGTGTATTTCAGAAAGCAAAAGAGTTTACACTGAATTACATTTATTATCTCCAGCATGAACTCGGGTTTACGAATTTGGGTATAGCGGATGATGTATTTCCTACCGCCGATGGATTGCCTTTAATACCCTATCACAGAGAATCGCGTCGTATCAAAGGGGTGGTAAGATACACGGTTAATGACATGGCTCGTCCCTTCGAGCAAGCGAACGCGCTTTACCGAACCGGCATAGCTGTTGGTGATTATCCTGTGGATCATCATCACCAGCGTTATCCCGAAGCGCATCTATTGCCAGAATTGCATTTTTATCCGGTACCTTCCTACAACCTTCCCCTGGGTGTATTAATACCTAACGGAACAGAAGACATGGTAGTGGCCGAAAAATCTATCTCCGTATCAAACATCGTGAACGGTACCACCCGCCTTCAGCCGGTTTGTCTATTGATTGGACAGGCTTCCGGCGTTCTGGCAGCACTTTCGGTGAAATTGGAAACTACGCCCGAAAATGTTTCCGTTAGAGCGGTACAAGAAGCATTGCTACAGCATGGAGCTTATTTGATGCCTTATTCCGATATTAAACCTAAGCACCCTGCGTTTAAAGCTTTGCAACGTATTGGAGCAACAGGAATATTACGTGGTGAAGGAAAAAATATAGGATGGGAAAACCATACACATATTTATCCGGATAGCGTGATTACGCGTAAGGCTTTAAAAATAGGATTGTCCGAGTGGCTGCCGGACAACAAGCTGGAATTTAAAACCGAGGTGGTATCATTTAAAGAGCTGCTAAAATTGATGGATTGTTTGGATAAAACCTATAATCCTCAGTATAAAAAAGTAAGAAGAAACGAATGGTGTAAAAATAGTGAGAATATCCTTGAAAAATATCGTCTTGTACTTCCAGCAATGAATGAGCCCATTTCAAGAGCTATGTTCGCCATACTGTTGGATGAGTTGCTCAATCCTTTTGAATTAAGACAGGTTGATCATGATGGTAAATTTATGGTTAATTAATGCGAATCACGAATTTAGATTGGCGAATATGAAATTCTTGTAAAATACAGGATTATGTTACGCATAACATCATTTAATGTAGATGATTAGTCAGTCATAATGAATAGCAGGTAATGAAATTATATTGTAGAATAAGTATTAGAATAAATGGTCTTTATTGAAGGAGAAAGAATAAAACTAAAAGACCCAATATCAATAGAACATGTTACGATATTTAAGATAACAGGGGAGTGTATTTTTGATAAAGTACGACCTATTGATGAATATTTAGATATTGTATTTTTTGGGAATGAAACACTTTTAGCAGTAATAAATACAAAATCAAGGGTTAATCAAATTGTTAAGATTAATAGAACAAGTGTTTTTCTCAACTACTCTGTTCGTAAAGATGCAATTAACCCTTGATTCAAATGATTTATAAAGTTTTAATTAATAGTGAAATAAGCATGAGGCTTTGTATTATTTATATTTTATTAGTAATGGCGTGCATACCCCTGCAGTCCCAAAAAAAATGGCAGCATATACCTGCCGATCATAAAGCCATACATTACACTGGGCGGTTCGACGATTCCAATTCCAAAGCAATACGTTACGACTGGCCGGGCACAACCATTCAATTTCAGTTTACGGGCAATGATATGCAGCTTTTATTGGAAGGGGGAGAACGTAATTATTTCAACCTTTTTATTGATGAAATCTTGCATGCTGTCGTGCACCTGCCAGCGGATACTGTGTATACAGTCAATGGAATAAAGGGGAAGGGGTCTCATCATATCAAAATTCAAAAAAGAACGGAAGGAGAGATGGGAACCACTATTTTTAAAGGGATAAATATTGGAGTGGGCCAACAGCTGTTAGTGTCAGATTTTTCTTCACAAAGAAGAATTGAATTTATTGGTAATTCTATCACTTGCGGTTACGGAACAGAAGGAGCATCGCGCGAAGAAGATTTCCTTCCTTCTACGGAGAATGTTAATAAATCCTATGCTTTTATCACCGCACGAGCTTTTGATGCTGAATGTGTAGTTGTGGCTCATTCTGGCTTGGGTGTGATACGAAATTATGGAGACAAAGACAAGGTGTCTGCGAAACTACCCACCATGCCCGATCGCTATGTAAGGACTTTGGACGAAGATTCACTACTCAATTGGGATTTTAATAAATGGCAGCCTCATGCTGTAGTTATTAATTTAGGGACAAACGATTATTGGGGTCATCCATATCCTGACAAAGCAGTCTTTCAGCATCGGTACGAAAATTTTATTCGCGAAGTAAGATCATTGTATGACAATATACCAATCTTTTGCGTATGCGGACCCCTGCGAGATGAGCCTGCATATTCCAATATAAAAGAAGTAATTGAATCCTCCCGGCTGATACACAATGATCAAAACCTTTACTTCGTTGGGATTCCAACTTACCTGTTAAACAAGGATGATGATCTAGGGTCTGATTGGCACCCTTCATATCGTGGGCAAAGAAAAATGGCGGCACACCTCATCCCTATTTTAGCAAATATCCTTCATTGGGATTATAACGATTCAGAATTAAGAAATCTTGATTCAGATTTTAACATCCAAAAAACAAAATAAACTGTGACGATGAAAAATATGTATCTATACTTACTGGGCATCAGCATTTTTATATTAACCGCATGTTCCACTGTAAATAAAGATGACGGTTATAAAAGCGACCTTTTGCAATATGTAGATCCATTTATTGGAACAGGTTTTCACGGACATACTTTTCCTGGTGCTGTTGTGCCGCATGGTCGTGTTCAGCTGAGCCCCGATACCCATCTGTTTGGTTGGGAAGCAAGTAGTGGCTATCATTACCAGGATACAACACTATATGGATTTAGCCATACTCATTTAAGTGGCACAGGTATAGGTGATATGGGCGATTTTCTGTTTCTGCCATTTACAGGTTCGTTTCCCGATGAAAAACCCATTGGACATTTTTCGCATGATAAAGAATCGGCACAGCCCGGATATTATCAGGTGATGGTTCAACCCTGGAAGGTGAATGCTGAGCTGTCAGCCACAAAACGCACAGGGTGGCATAAATATTCCTTTCCGGAGCAAGATGAAGCTTGTGTGATGATAGATCTCTCACATATCCTTCAGTCCGATTGGGGACACCGTGTGGTTGAGAGCGAGATTGCCCTCTTGGATGAATATACAGTAATTGGTTACCGCCTAACAAGCGGATGGGCAGCCGAGGATCCGGTTTGGTTCAGATGTGTGTTTGACCAGCCAATTTTGAACCATCAGATACGTGTAAATAACGAAGTGTTTGATGGAAAGGAAGCCGAAGGTAAGAATTTAAAGCTTTACCTATCTTTTGGAAAGTTAGATAAGACCTTGAACGCCTCGGTAGGTATTTCGGCTGTAGATGTTGCCGGAGCGGAATTGAATCTTTCCGAAGTCGATGGTTATACTTCGATAGAACAAGTTATACAATCCGCACAAAAAGAGTGGAGAAGCGAGCTTGATAAAGTAGTAATAGATACAAAGAATCAGGCGGTACTAACTAATTTTTATACCGCCATGTATCATTCAAAAATTGCTCCTATGCTTTATAGCGACCTTGATGGCCGTTATAGGGGGATTGATCAGAAAATTCATCAGTCGAATGGAAAGGATCATTATACGGTTTATTCTTTATGGGATGTTTTCAGAAGTTGGTATCCGCTAATGACGATAATTGAACCGGAGCGAGCACGCGATTGGGCCTACGACCTTTTAGACCATCAGGAAAAAGGTGGTTTGTTGCCTAAGTGGCCTTTGAATGGTAATTATACTGGAACTATGGTTGGTTATCCTGCCGTTGCAATTTTAGCAGATGCTATGCAAAAAGGATTACTCGATTCGATTCCTGAGGTAATGTTGGCGGCAGCTGTAAAAAGCTCCCAATGGCAGCCCGAATTTAAAGAAAAACATAAGGGCACACGAGCAGAAAATGTAATGACTGAGCATATATATTACAAAGAAAAAATGGGATATGTGCCCGTCGACAAATGTGCGGAATCTGTATCGTATGGGTTAGAGATGGCCTACTACGATTGGTGTATTGCAGTAATGGCTCAGCGGGTTGGCAATGCTGATCTCGCCGAACAATACTATGAAAAAGGCAAGGCATACAAGTACTATTTTGATACCCAAACGCAATTTATGCGTGGTAAAAAAGCCGACGGAAGTTGGGACGAAGAGTTTAATCCGCGTTTTTCAGATCACCTAAAAAGTGAATTTGTGGAAGGAAATGCATGGCAATGGACTCCTTTTGTGCCACATGCTATAGATGAACTTGCAGACCTCATGGGAGGAAAGGAAAAATTAGGTGTCTGGCTGGATAGTTTATTTACAACTTCCTCTGTTATTGAGGGCGACAACGCATCGGCAGATATTACGGGCTTGATAGGTCAGTATGCACACGGTAACGAACCCAGTCATCATGTGCCTTATATGTACCAATATACCGATCGTCCATGGCGAACACAGGAAGTGCTGGATTCTGTGTTATATCATTTCTATAAGCCAACCCCGGAAGGAATTATTGGCAATGAAGATTGTGGTCAAATGTCGGCATGGTATGTTTTAAATGCGCTTGGTATCTATCAGGTTACTCCCGGCAACGATGAGTTTAGAATTGGCCGGCCAATCGTGGATAAAGCCCAGTTGGCTATTGGGGATGGGTTTTTTACTATAAGCGTGATAAATAACTCCGTGCACAATAAGTATGTGCAAAAAGTTGAACTCAATGGAATAGAATTAGAAACCCAAATATTTAATTATGATGATTTTAGAGAAGGAGGGGAACTTAAAATATACATGTCCGAAAAAAGAGATAGTTAATACCAGGTCATGAGTCATCCTTCATTCACCCATCATGGTATTTAATATTTATAAGAAAACTCTAATGTATTTTGCGTTTCCTTGCAGCCTCTATTTGAACGTAAGAGAGCCATTATCCACCTGATTATTTTATTTTAAAAGCAATACTACAGCCGACAAAGCAATTGCTCCTATCACGAAAATTCGATAGGCTTTTTCGGGAATATATTTAACAATCTTTTTTCCAGCAAAGGCTCCCAATATTAATATCGGCAGTAAAATAAAGTTTAATTGTACGGTTTTTAATGATATGGAATGCCAGTAGAAAACGTGGATAGGTAGTTTTGTTGTGTTCAGAATAAAATAGAAGTACGCACTCGTACCGATGAAAACATTTTTGGGTAACCTCATACTCATAAGATAGAGGTTAAATATTGGTCCGGCCGCATTTCCTATCATGGTAGCAAAACCACCTGATAATCCCAAAGAGTTATTAAACCATTTGTTGTTGGTCATTAATTCCTTCTTTCCCGAAATATCGCGATAAACAATAATAGCCAAGCACACTAAAATAGATATGGCAATGCTAATTCTAAACTGTTCGTCGTTGATGTACTTTCCAACAAGCGTTGCTATAACAATACCCGCCAAAGCCCATGGCAAAAGTCGTCTGATGTGTTTCCATTGTGCATTACGGCGATAGTAGATGAGCGCAAAAGCATCGCCGAATATTAAAAAGGGCAATAGAATACCCACAGAAGCCATACCACCGTACAAGTGCGCCATAATAGGGATATTTATCATGGCAAAGCCCTTTAGTCCGGCTTTGCTTAAACCCGTAACAAAGGCACAAAATGCGGTTATAACCCAGATACTCCAATCGGTTTGCAGTGGGTTTATAATAGATTCAATCATAACAACAAAGGAAATCATTTTTTTTATACGCTTATAAGCTGAATCTTTTATTTTTGCTTAGCGAGGGATAGAAGCCTATATGTCGTCTAAATGAGTATTATGTCATCAAACAATTTATATTTATTAATACTTATTTGTTATGAAAAACCTGTTATTTAGCTTGTTAGCATTTGTAGCTTTGGTTACTTTACCTTTACAGGCTCAACAGCCTAAGCGCGAAGGTGGCACCCCCGAAGAAATGGCCAAGCGCCAAACTGAAAGAATGAAGAAGAGTCTTGAATTGACAGATCAGCAGTCTGTTAAGGTGAGTGAAATTAACCTCAAGTTTATTAAAAAACAGGCAGAGGTTAGGAAAGATGCCGGTGAAGATAGAACGGCGATGCGCGAAGCTATGGTAAAGATTCGTAAAGAGCGACAAGCCGAATTAAAAGGAGCCATGAGCGATGCACAGTACCAAAAAATGCTGGAGCAAGAAAAAGAGATGATGCAAAATAAAGGTCAAGGGCGAGGACAGCGCAGTCAAGGTCAAGGAAAAAAATAGAAATAAAAAGGTCAACACCTTTACAGAAATGATTATCAGAAAAGCCCCATCGTTTGCGAATGGGGCTTTTACTTTTTATATGCTATTTCAGGTTTTTATGTATCCAATGATCAATGGAATACTTACCTGCTCCGGCAATGGAAAGAACAATATAGATGCTGGTGTATAGTAATGGCAACTCTTTTCGCATAAAGGGATCGCTTAAATGTACAATAAATGCCGCCACCAACATGGTGATAATTAACGGGATAGTTGCAAAACGCGTGGCAAGCCCAAAAATCAGGAATATGGAACAAAAGAACTCGGCAAAAACGGCAAGGCCCAACGATACGTTTACACCTAGTCCAATAGGGTCGGCAAATTGGATGGGTGCATCACCAAACAGCATTACTAATTTGCCATAGCCATGCGTAAGCATTAAAGTGCCAACAGCAAGTCGCAGTATCAATAAAGCGCTTGAGACAGAGTTAGGGTAATTGCCAGTGTTAAATAGTTTTTTTAAGGGTGATGTCATTATTTATGTTTTATGGATAATATAGTTTAAATCAGGAGTAAGCGTGAGTTCCGTTTCAATACCAGGGCACGAGGCACAGGGGGTTACGCCATAATAGGTACCATGCCAATCGAGTGAGTTTTCCGAAGTATGCATGTCGGCAGTTGTTTTGCTATCTGCTTTTTTAGGGCTGTTGCACGATACAAGTATTATTACAATAAGTGCAGCAATTGAAAACAATGTGTTTTTCATGATGATAATATTATTTTGAGCGTGTGATGTTGTTCCTTCGTTTTGGAGATTACCCATCAAATATACGCGATATTATATAATATTAATAATAATTCTGGCTCCCGGACACGCTTACACCTCTTATAAGAATATCCCCTTTATCCACACGTAAGTTCTTTGCTCCATTAACACCCTTTGCACTCAAAGAACCAGAAGAAGCACTCAAGTCAAAGGATAAGTCTTCGTTGGCATTCTCTAATTCCATTTTTATACTGCCCGATGAGGATTTGAACGATGAATTGGCGGTAAGTAGAATGCCCTCTCCATGTTGTCCGCCGCTTGAAGATGTAAGTTGTAGTGCACCTTTAATGTTATTCAGCTTTATACTGCCCGAGCTGGTTCCGGCAGTAACATCGCCATGCACATCGCCAATTCGTATGCTACCTGAAGATGCGATAGATTTTACATTACCGTTTATGTGACTTAATTGTTGCGATCCTGACGAACTTTTACTTTTCCTTGTGCTTCGTCTATGCTAATTCGTCCTGACGATGTTTGAGCATCCACATCGGCTCCTACTTTAATAATTGATTGACTTCCTGATGACGATGTACAGCTTAGGTTACCGCTGATGTTGTTTACCTTTATACTTCCCGAACTGGTTTTGGTACTCAGGTCACTATTGATATTTTCTGCCTGAATGCTTCCTGAACTTGCTGTAAGCTTGACTATACTTTGTCCAATATTGGTCGCCATAATACTTCCCGAAGAGTTATCTACATCAACATTTGTGTTGACAGGCACTATAAAATCCAAAAGTCCGTCAAAGGAGCCTCGGAGCGAGTTAGGTCTTTCTATCCACACTTCGAGCACAGCGCCTTTTTGTTGGTATTTTATTTTAATGTCATCACGTTCCTTATTGGCTTTTATCTCCCCTTTAAATGCCACGGTATTGGCACTATGTGTGTCCATATTCACGTTGCAAAATGAACCTTTTATTACAAGGCTAGCCACGTTATCAAACCTTTCTTCGGCTTGGTCAATTACAATATTGGCCTGGCCATTGATACCATTTATGATGCAGCTGTTAAAAGTTGAAATAAGTACTGCAAGCGACAAATAGAGTTTTAGTTTTTTCATGATATAAATTGTTAAAAATTAGATTATAGTGTGAGACGCACGAAGGGTGAAATATGTTACAATAAGGAGGAAAAGTCTCTCCGAAAGTTATCGGAGCAGGCTCTCCTTACTCCCCTGATTGGGGAAGAGACGTGACGCAAGGCCTATGTTGGATAGGAGGAAGTGACTCACAATCCTGTGATCCATATCAGTGTCTAACTTCACAGGCAAAATAGAGCAATAGCCTTTTTTGTGTTTTTCCGATAAACAGATTCATCTTCGAATTTTATAATAGAAATGGTTTTTCATTTTTGACTATTAAAATATCGTTCAGTAATTCAATGGAGTAATACCGTTTGTTTTGTATAAAGCTTTTAAAAATTGGTTTCAAATTCTTTATAAGTTTCTTGTCTTTGCAAACGGATAAGATACCAATTGTGCCAATGCAAACAATGCCAAAACTTTCTGCAATACTTCTGGCCTTTTTATCATCAATCAATAGAAAATCAGCTTGGGTTTCTCTGTATAAGATAATAGATTCAGATTCCCCATAATCCAAAACAAGGTGAGTTCGTTAAATCCCTTAATAGGAGTTGTTTTGGTTTTAAAATATTTTTGGATAGCTGGAACGAATGGTTTGCTTGAATCAATAGTGACTTCATCCCAAACTGCTTTTGGAATAACTACCTTATCAAAAACTTCATCAAGAATCCAAAGTTTATCCACAAGAGCCAAAGATATAATTGGTCCTGAGTCCACTATTGCAAGTCCATTTTTCATGAGAACTTGTTATTTTAGTTTTGCAGAATCATTGACAATATCAATAAAATCTAAATTAGAAATTGGGATATTGTTTTCAGACAATAATGTTTCAAAATTAAATTTAGATAATCCGGCAACTTGTGCAGCCTTACCAATGGATAGTTTTTCTTTTTGATATAACTGTATGGCTAATGAAACTTTTATGTTTTTTTTGAGTTCTGCTTCTGTTTCGTTTAAAGATAATAAGATATCGGATGGCAAATCTATGGTTATTGATTGTGTTTTCATGATACAGTATTTGAGTTAATACCAAAGATACGATTTTAATTAAAGTAAAATGCTTGAAATTTATTTCGAATAAATACAGTATCCTAAATAAAACTACTTGCTCCTACCTCTATCCTAATATCATGCCCACGATGGTTGCCGATAGCAGCGAGGCCAATGTGCCGGCTAATAATGCCCGCATCCCTAATTGCGTTAGCGTAACTCGTTGCGAAGGGGCAATGGCTCCAATACCACCTATCTGAATTCCGATGGAAGCAAAATTGGCAAAACCGCACAGTACGTAGGTAGCAATATAAATAGATTTTTGGTTTGCAAAGGCTCCTGCTTCCTTTAATTCGCCCAAACTGACGTAGCCTATAAATTCGGTTAGGATAAGTTTTTCGCCTAGCACACGTCCCACCAAATCAATATCTTCGGAGGCGACACCAATAAGCCACATCAAGGGTGCAAATAGATAGCCCAATAGAAATTGCAGGTTCAGCTCGGTGTATTCGCCATTTGTAATGCCAGCTATAGTTTCGTTGAGTCCGGTGTAGTATCCCAGTTTTAAAAATATATAATTGGCCATGGCAATAAAAGATATGAATACCAATAACATAGCACCCACATTTACAGCCAGCTTTAATCCTTCCGTGGTTCCGTTGGATACGGCATCCAGTACATTTTTCCCAATTCTCTCCTTGCTCACTTGCACCGTGTTATCTATTTTTTCGGTTTGAGGCAATAAAATTTTTGAAATAACTACCACGCCTGGCGCAGCCATTATGGAGGCTGCCAACAGGTGTTTGGCATACATCACCTCCTGAACCGGATCCCCTCCACCCAATATTTTAATATATACGGCCAACACCCCTCCGGCCAACGTAGCCATGCCACCCGACATAACCAAGAGCATTTCTGAACGGTTCATTTTATCTAAATAAGCCTTTATCAGTAATGGCGATTCTGTTTGACCCAAAAAAATGTTGCCTGCCACCGAAAGACTCTCGGCGCCCGACAAGCCTAGTAATTTAGTCATCGCCCATGCTAAAACATACACTACCTTTTGAATGATGCCGTAATAAAATAACAGGCTGGTGAGCGCCGAAAAAAATATGATGGTGGGCAAAATAACTACCGCAAAATTGAGCAAGGGCGATTCAATAACCCCCGTACCAAAACTTTTAAACAGAAAAGCGGTACCTGCTTCGGTGAAATTTAATATCTGAACAAAACCCCGACTTATAAACTCGAAAAAACGTTGAATAAATGGCACATTTAAAATGGATATGGCCAAAAATAATTGAATGCCAAGACCAATGCCAACCACTTTCCAGTTAACGGCTCTTTTGTTGGAACTAAACAACCATGCAATAGCAATCAATACCATCATGCCAAGTGCGCCACGAAATATAGCCATAAATGAAATGCCACTACTTTGCGTGGTATCAACAACTGTGTTTGCCCAGGTGGGTTGTACTGTTGCCAGCAATAAAAGGGCAATAGCAACAATGAATTTCTTGGTCATTAACTTTTGGTGTATGAGGTTTATTTTTCCGTTCTGTCTAAAAAACATTGCTTACTCATGTATTTTGTTGCTATGCCTTTTTCTAAGTGTCTGTAATATTTACAGTCTTTGATAAGAAGGCGTAAAAGACAAGGCTTTCGAAGCGCTAAAAAAAGAAGTTTACTTTTGTAAATGACTGTTTTTAGCACGAGAATAACGTAGTATTTGACGTATTCTTGTAAAGACTAATTATGACGCACTTCTGCGCTGTATCTCATCCCTTATCTCTGAAGCTTTCTCGTAATCTTCGTTGTTTATGGCTTCGTTTAACAGCTTGTTCAGTTCATCCAGCGACTTACGCGAGTATTGCGATTCACTTCTTTTTGGTGCTTGTTCATCCACATCCAAATCAAGTCCTCGGCTCTTGCCCATATCCAACACAATACCTGCCGTTTTCATGATAGATTCGTAGGTGTAAATGGGGCAGTTAAAACGTAAGGAAAGAGCCACAGCATCCGAAGTGCGGGAATCTATTCTATGCTGCTTGCCATCTTTGGTACAAACCAGTTCGGAGTAAAAAATACCCTCTTCTAACTTGTAAATAATTACCTCGTTTATTTCAATGCCAAAAGCCCGCGAATAGTTTAAAAACAAATCGTGGGTAAGCGGGCGGGGCGGTTCCAGTCCTTCGAGCTTAATTGCTATCGACTGTGCCTCAACACCTCCAATAATAATTGGAATTCTTCTTTCTCCATCCTCCTCGGCAAGAACCAGGGCATAAGCACCCGATTGGGTTTGGCTGTACGACAACCCTAATATGTTCAGTTTAACTTTCTTTTGGCTCATAAACTATAATAGACCGTTAGATATTAGACTGTTAGATAATAGACTCATGTGCAAAGATTTATATATCAGTATATTAATAGATGACGATACGAATCCGAAAAAGCTATGTTGTAGATAGCTGCCAAAATGTAGCGAAGTGATTAAACCAAGCTCCAGATGGCAAATACACGTGATGCCAATAGTGTAACAGTTGAAATATAAGAACAAATATAACAAAATGTTTTTAACAAGTTCCATATAATTAAACACTGTTCTGAGTTCCTTATTTTTGTTAGGATTTTATTGATTTGGTAAGATGTTATAAAGGCATTAATTGTACTGAAATACATGCTTTTAATAAAAGAGTTTTGCAGAAATAAAATTAATAACTACTTTTGCACTCCAATGTTTCTTGCGGGGCATGGTAAAGTGGCTGATTATAAGAGAAGAAGCCCGCCTCCGGGATTAAATTTTAAACAATTTCTGATGTACGCGATTGTAGATATTGCAGGACAA
>JAGXIP010000120.1 GCA_024635585.1 Saccharicrinis sp.
AATAGCAATACATAAAGGAGGAAGACAAATGTCAAACGTAAGTTATCTTACCGAAGAAGGTTTGAAAAAACTAAAAGCAGAGCTGCATCAACTGGAGTCGGTAGAGCGACCCAGCATCTCGGCACAGATAGGAGAAGCCAGAGACAAAGGCGATTTGTCGGAGAACGCAGAGTATGACGCGGCCAAGGAGGCGCAAGGCATGTTGGAGATGAAAATCTCCAAATTAAAAACCATATTGGCAAATTCCCGCATTATAGATGAGTCGAGAATTGATACTTCGAAAGTACAGTTGTTGAATAAGGTTAAAATTAGAAACCTGAAAAACAACGCCGAAATGACCTATACGCTAGTTCCCGAGAGTGAAGCCAACCTCAAAGAGGGCAAAATTTCTATTACTACACCCATAGCCAAAGGCCTGTTGGGGAAAAAAGTGGGCGACCAAGCTGAAATTACAGTGCCTTCGGGCGTAATGACTTTTGAAATTGTAGATATTTCTATATAAAGAAAACCTTATGGCTAGTATTTTTTCGAAAATAGTAAAAGGAGATATTCCTTGTTATAAAATTGCAGAGGACGACAGGTTCTTTGCTTTTTTAGATATTAACCCATTGCAAGAGGGGCATACTTTAGTGATACCCAAGGAAGAGGTGGATTACATCTTTGATTTGGATGACGAAACACTCTCGGCCTTGCATGTTTTTTCAAAAAAAGTTGCTTTGGCTCTCGACAAGGCCATTGAATGCAAAAGGGTGGGAGTTGTTGTTTTGGGCTTGGAAGTACCCCACGCCCATATTCACCTAGTACCACTTAAAGTGGAGGGGGATGTTAATTTTTCGAACCCCAAATTAAAGTTCACGCCAGATCAGTTTGCACATATTGCAAAAAAAATAACGAGCCATCTTTAATGCTCGTTATTTTCAGTCTGTATCACTAGAAATCATCCTGATCATCTTCGGTTTCGGCCAAATACAAATCTATCAAACCTTCCGGCAAATCAACTTGTACCGTTTTTTCGGCATCATCAGTAGCTATAATAAAGTTGGGGTTTATGGGGAAGAGGATTTCTTTACCTTCAAAATCAAGAGAGAAAAGTGGGTTGTTTGTAATTTCCAACACTGCGTTTATTTCCCCAATATAGCCTTTGTTTCTATCAAAGACACGGTAACCCAAAAAATCGGTATCGCTAAGTTGGTCCTGATCTTTAAGCTGCTCGCTATTAACAAATACTGCTATCCCACTTAACTCATTGGCTCGATTTTCAGTGTCAATACTTTCCAGCTTTATCAGCACGTTTTTTGTACTTTTTATTCGGTAGCTTTCTACATAAAAAGGTACTAGTCCGTTATCTATATCTAGGTACAAAAAATCCACTTCCAGGGCTTCGTAATCCACATTCTCTATCAAAGCAAGTGTTAACTCGCCTTTTACACCGTGGGTTTTTTGTATAAAACCAATCTGCGACGATTCTTCTTTTTCTATCATAATTGTGCGTGTTGTGTGTGTAAAAGTAGGAAAATAGGACACATAAAAAAACCTTCATTGTACAATGAAGGTTTTTATTTTATCAAAAGATGATTGAGATATCTTTTTTACTCGGCAGTTGGCTCTTCGGCAGCTGCTTCGCCTTGCTCTTCAGGTGCTGGTGCAGCAGGTGCTTCTTTAGCTTCTTTGGCGGCTTTGGCGGCTTCGGCTTCAGCAATTTTTGCAGCTTTGGCGGCCTCTACTTCGGCAGCTAAATCTGATTTTCTTTTGTTGATTGCTTCGGCTCTTTCGGCGTTAACTTTAGCCTCACGCTCCAGTTGATCCTTGCTTTGGTCGGCAACTTTACCTGCCAATCCGTCAATTTTCGCTTGGATTTTGGCTTCTTTGCTTGTTAACCATGCTTGGAATCGCTTATCAGCTTCGGCCTCGTCGAAGGCTCCTTTTTTAACACCTTCCAAAAGGTGCTTTTTCATCATTACTCCTTTGTACGACAAAATTGCTCTTGCGGTGTCCGTAGGTTGAGCTCCGTTGCCTAACCAGGTTAGTGCCTTATCGAAATTTAAATCGATGGTAGCTGGATTGGTGTTTGGATTGTACGATCCAATACGCTCAATGTACTTACCATCACGTGGTGCTCTACTGTCTGCAACCACAATGTGGTAAAATGCGCTTCTTTTACGACCGTGTCGTGCTAGTCTAATTTTTACTGGCATGTTTTAAAATTTTATTTGATTTACAAATATTGCAAAAGCTCTGTTTTGCGGCTGCAAAGATAAATATTCTTTTTAAAGATAACTATGCTTTGTGTTAAAAGTTAATGCGTTAAAAGCATTTTCTCTATCACTGTTAGCACACCATCGCTGTCGTTAGCCGGTGCAATAAATCGTGCCACTTTTTTAATATCGTCGTGGCCATTGTCCATGGCATAGCTGTGCTCAGCCATTTGTAACATTTCAATATCATTATGAAAATCGCCAAAGGCCATGGTTTGCTCTTTGCTTATACCCAACTTTTGTTGAATGTACTTTACGGCGGCTCCCTTGTTAACTCCTTGCGGCATAATATCTACCCATACATCGCTGGACTGAGCAACCACATGTTTACCATTGAAGCTGCTCCATACTTTGCCACTGTTTTTTTGCAAAGTAAGTGAATCATATATAGCTACTTTTATTATCGTTGGCTCAAGTTGCATCACATCTTTAAACACTTCAATACTTGGATAATACTTTTTGGCCTCCTTTAAAAATTGAGTGTCTTCCGATTCTGCATATGGCTTATTGGGTGTGCACACAACGGCATGTACATGCGATGTATTTCTACAGGCTTCTATGATATCCTTGAACTCCGCATTGGTAAAGTTGCCTGTGATGATGGGCTCTGGTTTGGTGCCTATATACGCACCGTTGTCGCCAATAAAAATTATATTGTGCGCAAAGTGGGCAAACTGTGGCTCAAGGCTGTAATGCGGTCGTCCGCTGGCAACAGCAAAATAAATATCTTTGGCACACAATTGTCTGTAAATATCTTCAAATTTTGGCGACAGTTCCTTTTTAGAATTTAATAAGGTGCCGTCCATATCGGTAACAATAAGTTTTATCATTTTTTAGATGTTAGTATTTAGTTCCTAGTTGTTAGTATTCCGCATTCTTGCTTTTCCTTACTGACGCTGTCAGGTCTAAGGACGCTGACAGGTCAGGGAAGTGGCATTATTCCGTTTTCTTCTTATTTCTATTTTCTCTTTACGCTATTCCCCTAACGCTCTCCGCTTTATACTACAGGCTTCTCAGCCCGCTTCTTGTTCCAGATAATCAACAATCAATTGTACCACGCCATTGTAATCGTCTATTCCCTTTTGAATGTTGTTTGATTTTAAATAGGCATCGTTTATCTTGGAGGCTGCCTTGTCAATTTTTGCGTTACGCCATGTACGCCAGTGCTTATTTCTTACTCTCATGTCATCAAGCACTTGGGGCTTTATTTTTTCTATCAGCTCTTTTCTGTTTACAATACCGCGAGATTGATAAATAAAATAGTCCAGCGCATACAACCAGCCAGCATATTGCGTGAAACTATCCTTACTGTTTACGCAAATGAGCCATCCGTAAAAGCCCGCTTCGGCTTCGCTAGTAACGCCCAGCCTGTGCGATTTTTCGTGGGCACATACAACAGGTATGTCCCAAACGGTGAGATGCTTATTAATATGGGTTTCGTTAAAGAAAGGACCGTAATATCCCAAAATAGTGGCCTTAGCAAAAAAATCGCTAAAGGTTATGTGCTTCATCCGGCTTTGACCCATGGGGTATGCAAAGTCCAAATAGGCCGACATGTTTTTATACGAAGCCTCAATCAACGAATCGTTTTCAAAAGGCTTAAATTTAGTTTGGTGAGAATAAAGAAGATTAACTTTTTCAATAACATGGTTAAAATTGCGGATAAAAGTAGAATCATTGGGGGTGCTCCTGGACAATTGCAAACGCTCATGTGCGGATTGACGGTAATAGTTAAATCCCCAAAGCCAGTAAAACAGCACATACACAACAGCAATAGTTTGAATAAATTTGAGCAGGAACCTACCCAAACGTATTTTTCTTGAAATAAGCAGACCCAATCCCAAAAAGAAGGTCAGGATTAATGTTACATAGAATAAATCGCCCAAGGAAAAAGGTAACAAGACGGATGCTGAGGATAATAGTTGAGCTACCAAGGGATAAAGACCCGTGGAATAATATTTTTCGGTGAGCTGGGCATTGTTTTTTAAAAATAATTGCAAAACCACCGTCAGGAGAAGAAATATAAAGGGTATCAATGATTTTATGTGGGGTAGCTTTATTCGCATTAGGTAATTATTGTTAATTTCGTGGTTTCAGCAAAGATATATATTTATACGATGAACATACATTTTATTGCCATTGGAGGTGCAGCCATGCACAATTTAGCCATAGCCTTGCATAAAAAAGGATATAAAGTTACCGGTTCCGACGACGAGATATTTGACCCTTCACTAAGTCGTTTAAAAGCACATGGTCTGCTTCCTGATGAATTTGGCTGGTTTCCAGAGCAAATTAACAGCAACATCGATGTAATAATTTTAGGGATGCACGCCCGAAAGGACAACCCGGAGCTTTTAAGGGCACAGGAACTTAATTTAAAAGTTTACTCCTACCCCGAATATTTGTACCAACAATGCAAAGATAAAAAGCGAGTGGTGATAGGCGGAAGCCATGGTAAAACCACTATTACCTCCATGGTAATGCACGTGCTAAAAGAGCTCGATTATAAATTCGATTACATGGTAGGTGCACAAATAGAGGGTTTTGACACCATGGTGCAACTTTCCCACGATGCGCCCATAGCCATTTTTGAGGGGGATGAGTATCTTTCTTCACCCATCGATCCACGACCCAAATTCCATTGGTATAAACCCCACGTAGCCTTACTTACGGGTGTGGCCTGGGATCATATCAATGTTTTTCCTACTTGGGAGAATTATGTGGAGCAGTTTAGTACTTTTGTCAATTCCATGGCCTCGGATGCCACTTTAATTTCTGTCTCTTATACACATCTGACG
>JAGXIP010000121.1 GCA_024635585.1 Saccharicrinis sp.
ACATCCATGACTCGGAGTTCTCCTTTCTCTATTTGTTTTACTAATTTAATCTTTAAATCTAAATCAAATACACGTCGTACATTGCTTTTTTTCATACTATTGAATGTTTAGAAAAAAGGCAACCTATTTTAGGCTTAGTCATAATACTTAGGGGGTTCAAGGCGGTATGAGGGTGAATAAGTAATAAGACATTAGATAATTCAGAGTGGGTATGCGATGTCGCAAACACTTCTCTGAGCATCGTGGGTTTTATTCAACTTGTCGCGACCTGCCGGGTAGATGCTTTTTTACCGGTATCGACAAAATGATAAAGGGATTTTAATAACCTTCAGAGGAGCAAATTTGGTGAGATAACTTTCTACTGGTCGGTTTTAATCCGCTTGATCCACCATCCCTTATCATAGCCTGAATCATAATAAATCAGTGCCTCGACTTGATTCTCGTCGCTGGTCAGGAATTCAAAACGGGCTTCCCCGTCGGGGCTGCACCCGGTAGCGGAATACATACGACACTCGTTCTTAAACCAATCGCTCTGATGGTATAACTTTCCGTCTTCCACCACGAATTTTGTCTCACCCCAGCCGGGGTAGTAATATGTTCCTGAGAAACGTTCAGGGTTTGAGACCTCCACCGGCGTCAAATTTGAAATGCGAAGGTCGGGATCTAACAGGCCAGCAACGGTGTGGGCAATTTCCTTTTCTCCGCATTCAGAAAAATTACACGTCAACACGAGTGTCAGGCGTTTGTCGGGGTAAATGATCGAGAAGGTGCGAAAACCGGGAACACCACCACCGTGTTCAGCTGTGCGTGTCCCAGCAATTTCACCAATCCAGTGTCCAAAGGAATAGTTTACGGGCCGGCCACTATTGAGTTTCCGGGAAGTTAGTAACACTCCGTCAATGTAAGACGAATCGAACAGCGTCCCGTTTAGGTAATTTGACATTAATAGCGTCCAGTCGTGAGCCGTCGTCCACAGACTGCCGTCAGCGAGATTCCACACCGATTGGCTAAACTCAGGTGCAGCCTCAACTAATCGCCCGTCTCGCCGCTGATAACCTTGCGCGCCGCCGGGCACCACGACACGTGTGGTGACACCGTGGGTCCGACGCATACCTAACGGGCCGAAGAGACGTTCCTGCTTAAAAGTCTGCCAATCCTTCCCGGAGACCCGCTCTATGATTATTCCGAGAAGCGAGTAGTTCACATTTTCGTAAACATTATATTCTCCGGGGGCAAAGGCGACCGGCTGTGCATAAGCAGCCGTCAAATATTCTTCGTCAGAGAAGTTACTGGTCCATCCGAGACCCGGGTCTCGCAAGCCTGAAGTATTGTCTAACAAGTTGAGAACTTTGATATCTGCCCAGTGTGGGGGAGCGTCAGGAAAGAAGACGGATAGCGGATCATCAAATGAAAGCAGACCATCCCGCTCCAGGAGGGCTATGGTGAGTGCGGTGGCGGTTTTTCCTATGGAACCGGAACGAAATCTTGTGGTGTCAGTGACAGGAACAAGGTGGTTGAGATTGGCAAAGCCAAAATTGCCTGAGTATACCACTTTGCCTGCTTTAGTAGCCACAATCTGCATTCCGGGGATTTGCTGTTCATCCATAACACGGAGAACGTATTTATCTATTTCTGCCCTATTAATATATAAAGTGTCCTCAGTGGTCAAATGATGTGCTGTACCCTTCTTATTTTCTATATCTGCAACAATATTTTTTCCACTTTTACAGGAAATAAAACTCAAGAGTGTGAATAAAATTAAGAATGGCTTATTTTTGCTTAACTTTAAAATTCCATTATTTTTCCCAAAAATAATTGCCTGGATATTATCTTTATAACAGCCACTGATTGCTATAATAAATCTCAAAAAAACCAGTGTTATTGTTCTCATAAACTAAAGATTAAAGTCGATTTTTCGTTTGGGTTTTCAAATGCGCTACCACGTGATTACATCGCATGGCTATAAGTTTTCAATTTATTTTTAAAATAGGGGAGTACCACCACCTTCATTTAAATTGCTGAGGCTGAAACAAATATAATATAATTTGTTAAATAGGTTAAAATCAAATCTAAAACATTGTTATTCTGTGATGTTAGACGTGAGATTTTTAGCCATGAGATTTTCACAGTATACCCCTTAATGACCCTTAACTCCTTATTGGTTTACCCTTTGAATGTGCAAGAGAGCAAATCAGTTTAACCATTAAGAAATTACAGCAGGCAAAGCAAGCACCATTCTTTTCTTTGTGTGCCTTCGAGCCTTTGTGACAAGGCAGGGGCGAGGGAGCGAGGGCCTTTTATACATTGTTGTAGAGCGTTTTTAATATCCTTTTACACCTCCAAAAATAGGATTGGGTGTTGTTCCTTCCAGTGTTTTTTCAATTGGATCAATTTTTACTCCAATCCAAAGACCTGAGTAATTACCATAATTATTTCGCTTAATCTGATAAATAGGTTGGCCAAGTTCATTAATGGAGTCAAGGACGGTTGTTTCAAAACTACCTTCTCTTACTGTATTACCAAAAACAGCATATTGTTTTTCATTTTCTTTGACTTCTATTTCCTCTATATCAAGCATATATTTTGGCACTCCAAAGTCTGGTTTTGATACAGCCTCGAACGGATTAAGTTCATAGTTTAAAATACCGATAAGGTTTTTTAATGTTACTTCATGTACGCCATTAGCAATGGCATTACTCACTAGAAACGGTTTTCCGTTTTGCATGACAATAATAGGGGTGGTAGCTTCTGGTATTCTTTCACCTGGTTTAATATTTACCAAGTGATGTTTCTGATATACTGCAGCATCTGGTATAGAAATACCATCAACAAAAATGCCATTTCGACCCCAACCATAGGTGTTAATAGTAAAAAGAAGTGTAGCTACATTTCCATTGTCATCAACAACTATTACCGCATCTGAATGGCCTCCATGGGTACCTTTATTTTCAATATTTCGAGTCATATTTTCTTCCCACTCTTTGGAAAGTATTACATCCGAAATAGCCTTAGCATTAGTCTGGGTGATTCTTGAAGAATGATTAAACCCCATATTAGGAAAAGTCATTTGCTTTTGTATAGAGTCAGTGGAAATATAATTTATACCTGTTCCCATCAAATGAGCAACATTTGATGCTCGAGTTAACTTGAAAAAGGATTCTGCCGATTCATAATATGGTTGAGACGAATTAAAATCTAGATTTGAAAGAATGTTTAATGCCTCAATAGTGTTAATGCCCCCTGTGTTTGGCATAGCCATAACATTCACTTTATATCCATTATAATCAGTAGTTAATGGGGCAGACCACAAAACATCGTAATTGGAAAGGTCTTCTAATGTAATTTGACCGCCTTTATCCCTAACAAGTTTTACGAAGTTTTTGGCCCAATTTCCCTTGTACATATAATCAGCTCCCTGTTCAGCAATATTTTTTAGTGTTTCGGCTAGCTGGGTCTGTTTGAATAGTTCGCCTTGTTTTATCCATTCACCGTTCTCAGACTTAAAAAGCTTTTTAGTGTCTTCAGACGAAAAATTACCCTTGGTCTCCTCAAGTATTTCTTTTAAATGAACTGGGAAAGGAATTCCATTTTCAGAAAAATATATGGCTGGAACAAACAATGCTTCAAATGGAATGGAGCCAAATTTTTCGTGAGCCGATTCTACTCCCTTCATGAAACCGGGAACCAAGACCGTCCTTCCCGGTTTGTCATAGTCAATGGTTAACGGATCTGTTTCAGCTTTAACAGTATTAAAACCACCATTCATTGTATGTGTTTTTCCCGTCTCATTGTCGTAGTACATCACATTTATGAATCCTGCATAACTGACAGCAGCACCGCCTTGAAGAGAAATAGATGTTAAGGCTGTTGAAAGAGCTGCATCCATAGCATTTCCTCCATTCATAAGCACTTGTAAACCTGCTGTAGAGGCGACAGTGGACACCGCATCAACGACAATCCCACTATTATACTTTATTGATTCTTTGCTGCCATGACCAAATGGGATTTCAATTTTTTTTTGATCTAATTCCTCCCATTCTTCAGGGTTCATAAAAGAGTAATCTTTCTTCTCTTCACTACATTGTAAAAAAACTAATGCAAGTAATAATAAGTAGATTTTCTTCATAATTCGAATTATTTTAATTCGCTACACCGGTCAAGTATAAGTAGTGCGGGATTTCGGGGTGATTTACTGTACGTACGCACTAAACTTTGATAAATGCAAAATACTCAATTTTAGCGATTCAGCCTGCATTATTGCTTATACAATGTGTGTGCCTTGAATGGTAAATATAGTTCATTGAATTGAATAACCCAAAGTGTGAAAGTCCCCGATGCACAGGAGTGATCCCGAAAGAATCGGGACAGGCTGTCCTGAAGCAAAGCAAGTGACAAGGTTGCTAACCGTGAGGTTAGGACTGAAGGAAACGAAACTACAAAACTCGGTACTGACCCTTCGGCTACGCTATTTAGATTAGCTTGTCTAAGGGCACGGTGCTGTGAGGGGTGCACTTCGTCATTTGATGGCGGAGGCTTTCACTCGATTGCAAGCAGTTATTCTGTCCGCTTGGGGATTACAATAGTGTCTACGATATTGTCATAGGTCGCATACCAGCAATTGTGTCCAAACTGATTGAAAGAATATAAAGCTATTTCTTTCTCCTCTATTAATGTCTTTGGAACTCTGTGCGGATAGGGTCGACCAAAAGCGTGTGATTGCACTATAAAATGAACATTGTCAATAACTAATGACGGGTCTGCTTGAGTATATTCGTTTTCAGTGTATTCAATTTTTGTTATTGTAAAATTTGTCGATGAAACAGTTGTATGAGCTTTATAAATCACTTCTCCAGTCCAGCTTCTTGTTAAATACATAATTCCGTTCCAAAAATAAATGTCCCACTTGTCTTCCATACATTTTGCCTTATAGCCAGCTCCCTCCATTTTAGAACCATTGTGAGGATACTCAAGATTGGTTGGTATTGTCTTTGAACCCTCCAGTTTTACATTTATTAATTCTTCTCCAATACTATGTCTTTGTTTATTAAATAACACAGCAACCTCTTTGTCAGATGTAAACGAAAGCATCGTCTGAGTTAAATTTCTTATGTCGAGAATTCTTTTGTTGTAGGGATTACCTTCACCAAGGTCGTACCATTTGAAATCATATTCGTCTGTCTTACTTTGATAAGATTCCGATTCTTTCTTTTTCCTTTTGAATAGTCCGAACATTGCCTGTCTTTATAATTGCTTGTAAAATCAGTATATCAAAAACAAGCCCCGTGTGATTGTTGAATGTGATACATTGTTTAATTTCTTTTACTGCGTTTATACACCCTATAAGGCGTATAAACAATATGGTTGTTATTTTAGGGGAGTAATCAAATATAAAAAAATTTGTTAAAACTCTATAAACCAAATCTACAACATTGTTGTTCTTAGATTTTAGACGTGAGGTGTTTGATATGAGACTATGGAGTGGGAGCGGAGGTAGTTTCTTTTCATCCTTTATTGATGTTGTATTTTATTGTTATGTATAGATGCGATGCTAATGCATACCACCACGTGATGCAATCTTTCGTGAGCGGGGGTTAAGCTCTTTTTCAATTTCTTCCATCACTTTCTCAATAGCTTCCACAGCTTGCAATTCTCCAATTACAAAATGGCTTCTATTATAAAGTGAAGCTTGAATGACCAAAAGAAGTTCATTATCCTTCAAGAATTGGTCGTAGTTCTTAATTTTTGTCATGTATAATGGTAATGAAATTGAATCTGACAAGCGATACATCATAGGATCCTCCAAGTCAACATATAAGTATTTGAGTTGATATGGAAATAACTTCTCTGCCATTTCCGAACTCTCTTTCCCGGGTTTAGTAATTAAACGTTCCAGATCTATTTGGTACAAGCTGGTAATGGCAATTCGAAGGCTGTCACTAGACAAGGTATTTAAACCTATATTTTTCAAATTTTCAAAAGCACTCGTTTTAAGAAATATCTTATTATCAGCCCCAATGGAGGTGAAAAAATTATAAAGGCTATCGTTATAGGTTTTCTTATTAGTGATAGCGTTTAGCAATTGTGTAGTTGAATTTATATTGTCTTTATTCTTTGAAATTAGCGCGAGAATGTCATTTTTAGTTTGCAATAAGTCACTGTGAAGTTCCTTATAAATTTGTGTTTCTTGTTTCTGAACTTTCCGATTTTCATTCCAGTTATTAATTTGCAGTGCAATCAAAATTCCAATAACCACAAGTACTATTTCACCAATGGTGTACTTTAAATACTTTCCGGTTTTATTTCTTTCCAGAAGGTCGTAACGTATTTTTCTAAAGAATTTTATCATTAATTTCCTAATTCATATCGATACTGCTTAAGGCGCTCTAGTACCTCCTTATTTTTACTATATATTAATTCTACCTGTATCACCACATTATTTAACGAAGCTCGTGAGATGTCAAAATGGGATTCTAATTCAGGATTTTTGAAAAATTCCTGCATTTCATAAAACGTGGATGTGGTGTCGAATCTACTCAGTGTTTCATGATACTTATGAGTAATAGGGATATTATAATTCAGCGTATTAAAGGTAGCTATTTCAATAGCTTTATCCTGCATGGTAGACAGATAGGAATACTCCATGAGTTGTTCCCTCAATTCCAAATTATTTATTTTTTTAAAATCCTCTGAATGGTTACGAATTAAGTAAGACCCATCATTCATTGTTGTTAATAACAATTGATACCCCCGATACTCCCTGAATTTTTTATGTCCTAAAGAATCGGCTCTGCCTTGACCGATAGCGATGTAATGCTCAAATTCCTTCATATGCTCGTTAGAATGTTTAATACGTTTAGAGAATAAAATGGAGTCCTTAACTGTTTGTTCTATCATTTTATCAACCAACCTGTATTCATTTTGAATAGCTTTTCTGTTTTCATTCCAGTTGTTAATTTGAAGAGCAATGAGAATTCCAATAACTACAAGTACAATTTCACCAATGGCATATTTTAAATACTTTCCGGTCTTTCCTTCTGAAAGTAAGTTTTGACGAATTTTTCTAAAGAATTTTATCACTAGAATTCTATATTTTAATATAAATATATAAAATCTAGCTGATTAACAGTAGCTAAAGAGCATCTGTAAACAAAATATTGCTGAAAATAATGAAGGATTTGGCTTTGGATGGTTCTAAGCTATAAACAGTTGTGGATTTCTTGCCCTTTCTATTTGCTAATAGCATCACTGTTGTAGCACGTTTTTCTATTAAGGTAATATTTTTGGTCCAATTATATTCATCCACAATATAAAACCTGATATGCCTCCAATAAGGCCACTTAAAATAAAGGTCAGGCGTAAATTTTTAGGAACAATTTTAAAAACAATGTAACCAGAGACAAATAGTCCAATAACACCTAAGAGTATAGGAATTGTGCCTGACCAAAGGTTTAAATCTTTAGATATGTAATATTCATCACCACCAAACCATCTGCCATTTGGTGATATTATTTCAGCACCAAATCCGTGGACAAGATTAAATAGTTCTCTTAACCAAAAAAGTCCAAGAAAAACAGCGAGCCAATCAATTATCTTTAAACCTTTAATTTGGATAGATTTTCTGCGTATCAATAAAATTAGTAGTCCTATAATTCCTGTTAAAATTGTTTGTAAGGGACCTCCAATGGTTACAAAAAGACTTGTATTTGATTTCTCATTCCAATATCTTTCTTGTAAGATATTACTATATTCTGTGGCTTTTTCTTTAACATCTTCAGGCCATAATTCATAATCAGTGTCTAAATAATCGTTTGTTAGATTTTTTAGGGCTTTTAAGTCTTTGTCTTCCAGGTAACCTTTAGGGTAATAATTCATACTGCTATAATGCAGGCTTGTTTCATAGCCAAACATCTTGGCAACAGCAATATGTCCGTATTCGTGACTTACAGTACCAATAACGGTAAACAAGATAAATACTATTATCAGGATTAAGAAGGATTTTATATCAATTGTGTTGTTCATTCAAATGTGTTAAAACCTGTGGCGTGAATCTATAACTAAGAGACCAAACAAAACCCAGGCCTGCCTGCCGGCCTGAGACAATTTTCCGGGTGAGCCGGGAGAAGCCATAGCTTATCGCCTGTGTTGCCCACAGTACTTTTTCCGTTATGCTATTTCGATATTCAGTTGTTTGCCAAGTCCAATTTCAATCAATTTATAAT
>JAGXIP010000122.1 GCA_024635585.1 Saccharicrinis sp.
AGATGTGTATAAGAGACAGGTACATGGTTAACCTTAACCGTCACTCTTTAGCGGTATTCACGCCTAAGAGTGGCTCAAACCACAAAACAAAGGCACAATCTTTTTTTTATACCACAGAACTCAACGACGGTAAAATATGGATTGGCACCAAAGGGGATGGAATAAACATATACGATCCTAAAATAGATAGCATTTACACTTTTGCGGCCCATGGTTACCTAAAAAACAAAGACGTTTATGGTATTCTGCAAGCACGCGAAAATCACATATGGGCTACCACCAACAATGGATTGATGGTGTACGACCCCAAAGAAAATCATGTGCGCAATTTTAAAATTTCGGACGGTATTCAGGGTGATTTATTTAATCCCAACGCTATTTTTAAAGATGCAGATAGAAACCTTTATTTTGGCGGAACCAACGGATTTAGCGTATTTGAGCCCGAAAACATTAAAATAAACAACAGGCCTCCTTTCGCCTTTATCACCAATATTGAGGTCAACAATGAATCGGTATCGCCCATCCAGACCGCCGTAGGCAGGTATGCCGAAATAACACTTAAACCAAACGAAAACACTTTAAAGTTCCATTTTTCGGCCGACAATTATCTACTTCCCGAAAAAAATGACTTTAAGTATCGCCTAATTAACTATTTAGATAATTGGATAGGTAAGGACAATGAAACCTCTGCAACCTTTGTGAACCTGCCCGCCGGAGATTATGTATTTGAGGTAAAGGCCAGCAACAACGATGGTATTTGGAGTACAACACCCACACGCCTATCTATCACCGTTAAACAATTTTGGTACAAATCAACCTTGGCCATACTCTTTTATATCATTGCTTTATTATCAACTATACTTTTTTATGCCAAGGTTTATATAGGCCGGGCAAGGCTTAAAAAAGAAATAACCATACAAAATATCGAACGCAGCCATGCGGATGAACTGCACGAAATGAAACTTAAATTTTTTACCAATATTTCGCACGAATTCCGAACTCCCTTAACGCTGATAGACCTACCTGTAAAAAAACTTTTACAAGCGAACAACATAACCAGCGAACAAATGGAACAACTCCAAACGGTTAAAAGAAACACCAATCGCTTGCTTCAATTAATTAACCAGATTATGGATTTACGAAAGGTAGAAAAGGGACAACAAAAACTTAACCTGTCGAGATTAGATCTAATAGCAATGACAAATGAGCTTTCCCTTAGCTTTTCAGAAGAGGCGAAATCAAAAGAGATTCAGGTAAACTTAATACAAGAAGCTGACTCGTTAACGATAGAAGCCGACGAAGAAAAATTAGACAAGATGATATACAATTTATTGTCGAATGCTTTTAAATATGTACCTATCAAAGGAAGAATAAACATTTCGATAAAAGATAATCCCACTGTGCAGGATAACGGCATATATTTAAACCAATTAAGTTTTGGCAAACTCGAAAGTCCTGAATTTGTGGAGATAGCGATAACGGACAACGGGGAAGGAATAGACAGCGAAGACGTGTATAAAATATTTAACCGTTTTGAACAAGGCAAACAAAGTACATCTAGACATAACTCAACCGGAATAGGACTAAGCCTTTGTAAGGAGTTTACCTTAATGCACCATGGCATGATAACCGTGCAGAGCACACCCGGCAAAGGTACGCGATTTGCCATTCGCTTACCTATTAAACAAAATGCCCAAAACATGCTCTATCGGAGCCATCAGAATGTTAAAAACATCAGCTCTTGGAATTCCGCCTCAAACTATGACGAGACTCTGAGTGGCGAAGAACAAAAAGACCGCAGTCCCATACTTGTTGTGGAAGACAATATTGATTTAAGGGATTATATTGAAAAGCTTTTGAAAGACCACTATATTGTTTTTACTGCAGAAAACGGCCTGCAAGGTTTGGACATAATAAACAATAATAATATCCAATTGGTGGTATCGGATGTGATGATGCCTTTAATGGATGGCTTTGAACTGTGCCAAAAGATAAAATCTAAAATTGAAACCAGTCATATACCCGTGATTTTGCTTACTGCTTTGTCATCGTCGGACAATAGATCCATTGGTTTGGAGCAGGGTGCCGATGCATATGTTTCAAAGCCGTTTGACGAAACGGTACTGTTGGCTCAAATAAGAAATCTTATTAAACAGCGTAAAAGGCTCCAGCAAAGTTATGCACAAAGGTATATGAAGGATCAGCCCGTAGAAATTGGCAACTTAGACAGCTATTTCCTGAACACAATAAACGCAACCATCGAAAATAATATCGAAAACGAAAATTTTTCGGTTGAGAAATTGGCCGAGGAGGCAGGATTAAGTAGAAGTCAATTGCATCGAAAGTTAAAACAAATCACAAATAAATCAAGCTCGGAGTATATTATGATGGTACGGATAAAAATAGCCACCAATTTATTAGCCACAGGTCAATATAACATCGAAGAGGTCGGGTTTAAAGCTGGATTTAACAGTCATTCGTACTTTACCAAATCCTTTAAAAAAGTACATAACCAATCCCCTAAAGAGTACCTGAAAAAACATAGTGATCAACAATAAAGCATAAGAATACATATTGAAGCTTAGTTGCTATAAACCTTCTATTTACACTAAAAAGTATCAAGACATAAACTGCCTACTTTTTTTTTCGGAGAATCTTACTGATAAGAGCCTAGGTTTTGTCCCTACAAGAAAAGTCCATGCTCGTCATCTTCTCAACCGGTAAAGTTTTTTGCTAATGCGGTAGCGCCTTCGCAGAGTACTATATGCTTACGCCAAAACTACTCTGCGGTGGGTTTAGCGGTGGCACAGAAAGTCAAGGTTGCCCGAAAAATATCATTTAAAACGGTATAATTTTCAAGATTATTTTACATCTGCTTTTTGTTACTTAGTAGTATCTGATATTTTCCCGATCCTAGCATTAGTTTATCGCTCTTGTTATCATCATTTGTGCTGGCCGTACCTTTAACCTTCGAATGTTCTTTATCATTTACATATAAATACAAAAAATCATTGTAAGGCAAAGCAAGGCGAGCTTTGGTATTGAAAGGGATAGCAACATTTAACAAAATGAAATCACTAGTATGCTTCCAATTTACCGAAATTTGGCCATACGGAGTTAGAATGGATGATTCGACACTGCCCAGTTGCTTTAAAAAAGAAGGTTTAATCATAAACTCTTTAAATCCTGCCATATCCTTAACTGGCCGGATACCTCCTAATGACTCATAAAACCAGGCTGCAAAACCTGCTTGCATGGGGTGGTTGAGCGATCGGTCCCACTCTATACCACTGCCCCACTCCCATTGACGTTCGGGCCAGGTGTTAAGGCCGGCATTTACAATGTAACCCTGGCTGGGAAACTCGGGATGGGTAAGGATACTGTAGCTTAAATCCTCTTCGCCCAAGTCATTGAGCAGCGAATAGATATAACGGTTCCCGTGAATGCCTGTGGAATGATGCCCGCTATGGGTTTTTTCAATATCATATTTAAGACCGTTTACTACGTCTTGTTTCTTGTCCGTGAATACCATACCAAACTGTAATGCCATTACTGTTGCGGTCTGGCTGCCGTACCATTGAAAGGGCGTCCCTTCTACATCCACAAGAAACTCAGCATTGAATGATGCCTTCAGTTGTTCGGCTTCTTTCTGGAGCCAAGTTTGTGCCTCATCGTCGTTCATCAGTTCTGCCATTTGCCGCGTTATTTTTAATATATCGTAAAAGTATGCCGAAGCAGATATAAAAGGGTGGCATTCCATGGCATCGGGGTTGTCATTCCTATCCCAACGCGGAGGACACCAGTCGCCTAAACCATTTTGGATTATACCTGCCTGATTTTTAAAAGTGAGATAATATTTAACCATCTCAATCATTGCCAGATAATTATCCTTGATAAAAGATTCGTCGCCATAGTACAAATAACTATACCACGGAAGGTAAATCATAGCAATGCCCCAATCTAAGCTAGCTATGCCTGGTGCTCTTTTTCCGGGAGCTACCATGGTGGGTATCTTAAATTTTTCGTCTTTTCCTTTTCCTTTAGTTTGCCTGCGTTGCGATAGCATGTCGTTAATGTACTTTTGATAAAACAGAGCCATATCGTAATTATACAAACTAAAAGCTGCCACAGCATGCGCATCGCCCAGCCAGCCGCATTTTTCACGGTGTGGACAATCTTCGGGTATGCCATGTAAATTATCCAAAACCGTCCACTCGCTTACGTTATACAATTTGTTTAAAAGACTATCCGTGCATTTGAAGCTACCGGTTTTTTCAACATCTGTATGCACCACCATTGCCTTAAAGTCGTCAATTTCAGGCTTGTTAGACAAACCTGATATCTCAGCATACTGAAAGCCATGATAGGTAAAACGAGGCTCCCATTGTTCCCAACCTGTTCCCTTGCATATATAGCCACTTACTTGGTCAAAACCAGTAGCAAATTTACCCGTAGAACCAGTATGGATAGCGTCTCCTTTTCGAGAGAGCGCTTCCGCCAGAACCAATTTCACTTCTCGTCCTTTTTCCTCCTTCACCTTAATAGCTACCCATCCCGAAATATTTTGCCCGAAATCAATGATCCAAGTCCCCTTCTCGGTCTGGAACATTCCCTGAGGGCTTAAGGCTTTAATTTTTCGTATGGGAGGCATTACCTGCGAACGCAGTTGTCCAATGGAAGGATTTTGAATTTTTACATCAGCCCACATGGAGTCATCAAAAGCATTTTTATCCCAATCGCCAAGTTCAAAACGGGCATCGTAGGTTTCGCCTGCATATACATTATCGAAAACGATAGGTCCAGTAGAAGCTTTCCATGACTGATCCGAAGGTACATTCCAAACAGTACCATCTTTATAAAATAATTTTATCAATATCTTTACCACTGGTTGTCCATACGACAAACTAGATCCTGGAAAAGCCAGGTTTTGACCATAAAAACCGTTCCCTAAAATTACGCCAAAGGTATTTTCGACCTCTAATATATGGGTGGGCAATTCATGTACAACGTAAAGTGAATGGTCGTCATAATTGGTAGGTGCTGGATCTAAAACGTGGTTGCCAATTTTTTGGCCGTTCAGATAAAACTCATGATAACCCAGACCACAAACATAAACCCTGGCATGGTCAATGGCTTTATTAGTTTTTACCTGTTTACGAAAATAACCTACGGGAAAGGAAGTGCCAATTTTGGGCTCACTCATTCGCTCCGACTGAATTTCTCTAAAACGATAATCGGAAACGCGCCCATCCTCTTTTAGTGCCATCCATTGTGCATTGTTCCAGTCCGCACTGTCAAGCAAGGCCATCTCAAATAAATTTACGGCAGACCAATCAGAAGAAACACCATCCTGATCCCATATTTTAACTTTCCACCAATAGCGAGTTGAGGATTGCAATGTAGCACCAGCAAATTGTACGTGGATACTCTGTTTTGAGTACACTTTACCCGTATTCCAAATATCAGCATCATTCAAGTTCAACCGATCAGGTGTAGATGCCACTATAATTTGATATCCCGACTGCGATAAATTATTGCCCTTCCCTTCTACAATCCAAGAAAATAAGGGTTTTTTATTGTCTATACCTAAGGGATTATTGCGATAATCGCAGGTTTGTTTAACAAAGATATAATTGCTGGATTCTTTGCAACTGCTAAAAGCAAACGCGAGGAGCAAAAATAAACCATATACATAGTGTACCTTCATAACAGTTATTTTACATTTCGTTTTATACAAATTCTAAAATGGGTTTAAAGGTTGTGAAGTCCGGTGCAAGAAAATATCTGATATGTGCCTATTTTTCTTTATTTTGTTTAAAACCTTAATTTTCAACAACCTTAAACGTGCCAATATCCTTGGCAGTAAAAAAATAATCGAACCGCCTGTCGGGAGCAGAATCGCCATTGACAAAAAATTCGTTGATATCCAAAAGCTTTTGATTATTGTCGGTCCAATGAAATGAAAAAGTAAGTTGCGCATTAATAAAATCAAAATATGATATCGGCACGGCTATTTCCAACCCATTGCCTGAATACGAATAATGGATTGTTTCCCCCTCTGACCAACCTCCGTACCGAAATCTTTTAACCTTCGTGCGGTTTAAACTTGTGGGCCCGTGATTTACTAGAAGATCATACCCCTCCCATCCGGTTTCTTTTGCGTTATCCACATTTATATAAAGTAACATCCAATTTTTATCGGTATACGGTGTTAGGGAATATGCTGTTTTAGCATAAAAATATACATTGTCACTATCGTAAGTAACACGGCTCTCTACAATATCGTTTCGGCCGGAGTTATTGACATAAGTGGTATTTTTATTGGCGCCTTCGTGCTGCCGAGTTTGGGTATCTCCCTCGTAATCGGTATAAATCGGTTTAACACTGTCCCACTCTTTAAAAGCACCATCCATTTTTATGGTTTTCGGTTCGCCGGCGGGTTCGGGTTTTTCCATGCCTTTAAAACGGCGGATATTGTCCACCATCTGGTAATATCTGTTATCGGAATGGCCACCCTTCATGGGTTCGATGTCGCGATTATATTCCTGGTTGTAGGCATCCACAAAATAGGTACTCCCATTGGTACCAGGCACGCCCAAAAAAGGAATTTTGGTATTGGCGTCGTTGATAAAACGCTGCGCCTTCCATTCGTTCCATTGCGTAATCATCACCACCTTGGGATCCAGTTTATGCACCTGTTCCCATTGCTCAGCAAAATGGAGCCCCTGCCCCGTAAAAGGCGTCAGCTTATACTCGTTATAAGCCGGTTGCTTGCCATTGGAGTAGCTGGCCCCTATGTTGGAGGTTGGATGTGAGGCCACAGAAACGGGCACCTGATCCACCACCCCTTTTGTGCTCCAACCATAATCCTGCGGGTACTTATCAATCCATTGCCAATGGTTGGGTTGGTTTTGTGCATCCGTCCAGGCCCAACTGTATTTTATATTGAAAAAGTTGGCCACATCCCTTCGCAACACCGGGTCAGACGGCTGACCAAACATGAGCGGTTTGCCCTCCCAATAAAACCAAAGCTCTTTGTATTTATCTTTCACGTAGAACTCGTCGTACAGATCGTTCATGATCTTTCCGCTTTGTGAGTTGGTCATAAATGAGATATAGGGAGCATTAATACCCTTCTCCTTCATATCAAGAGATATTTGGCAATAGGTTTCAACGGTGGGCAGATAGGTAAAGGCATTGGTGACATCAAAATAGATAAAATCGACCCCTGCAGCGGCCATCATGGCAATGTTTCTGCGGATGACCCAAGGATCGTCGGAGCGATAATGCCCCGCCTCCGACTCGCCCCAATAATGAAAATGACCTTTAGGGCCGTATTGCGGATTCGAGGGATTATCGGCAATTATCTTTGTTAGGTCGTAAACCGTATCGTTGGGTGTATGGTAGCCGTGCCAGATATAATAAAACAAGCCCACGTATTTTTCGCCCTTGGCAGGCCCTGTCTCCTTACAACCGGGCAGCTTTCGTCCCAATGCGTCCGTGGCCACCCAATTGGAGTTTTGGATAGGGAATGGAGCGCTGTTTTGGGAAAAACAATTCAATGCGAGCGCAATAAAAAAGGAGAAAAATAAAGTTTTCATGTGTATATAATTGATTTCTTTTGCCACATAGCCTGCCCCGAACTTGATTCGGGGGAACTCGCCATTAATGCCTCCCCTCCCGCTATG
>JAGXIP010000123.1 GCA_024635585.1 Saccharicrinis sp.
CCTAGCGGTATAACTACCGACATCTGGGAGGAAGATGCTTGGCGATTTGACCAATCTACTGCCCTTGAATATGACGAGAATGGCAACCTTCTGGTTATGACCAGTGCACAAACTAAGGTTATGCATACTTACGATGCAAACAATAATCTAATAACTACCATTTTACAAGAATATGATGGTGTGGAAGGAACGTACCTCAATACTTTCAAAACGAGTTTTTCATATGATTCCCAAGGATATCAATCCGAAACCATTTCCTCTATTTGGACAGACAACGCATGGCAAACCATGGGTGGTAGCAGAACGGTTAGAGAATATGACACTAACGGCGAAGTCATAAGTGAAGTAGGCTCTTTTTATCAAATGGATCTGGGATGGTCGGAAACCTATGGGTACAAAGAAGAAAGCACCTATTCGGGTGCGTTATTAACCCAAGAAATATGGTACGACAGGGTAGGTGGTATTTGGGTGCCTCAGGATAAAACAGAATATTTTTATGATGCAACTGACAAACCCAATATGGTGCGGGAATATCAGCACTTCGGAAATGATTTTGTGCTAATTGGCCGTTATATAGATTTGAGTTTTTATTTATGGAATGGTAATCTGGACGAGGAGATCTACCTGCTTGGTTACACCTATCAAAGCTACAATGATTCGGGCGATATAAATGAGGATGCTAATTATACCAACGACGAAAAATTGGTGGGCTCCTATCCGGAGGGTAGCGGAATTGGAACACCACCTGTGATGATAATGGAATATTCTGCTTGGATAGATGAGGGATGGGTGAATTCTGAACGGGAAACCACAGAGCAAAAGGATAATTACCTGAGTGATTTGAGTGAGGAGTGGCAGGATGGCCAATGGCTTACAACTTACTACGAAAAAACATACACAACGCCAACGCTTGCTTATCAGATAGAGCATACCTATGTATCCGGTACTTTGTTGAGGGTTGATAAAGCTACACAGACATTTGATGTTTTTGGAAACCTCGAAGAGGATAAAGAAGAATCACACAATGGCAATGCAAACTGGTTACAGACTTCCGGAAGTAAATATGAAATTACATATGAGGGTACTACCGCTAAAATGTTGCAACGTATTACCCAAAATTGGGATGAGTTAACCGGTTTGTACGTTAATGAAACGAGAGAAACGTTTGATTACAAGGCTACCAATATCGAGACAGAATCAGCGAGAGCCTCGGTTTATCCAACCATTATCAGCACCAAAATTAATATTGTTTCGAAACAAGATGGACTGGCGATTTTTTATAGTTTAACTGGTAGCTTGACTCTGCAAACGCAGGTCTATGCCGGTGCAAATAGTGTATCAACCTCTGCATTGCCTTCGGGATATTATATTTTAAAAGTAAATAACAATAGCTTTAAGGTGATTAAAAAATAGGAAATCGTTCAAATACAAAAAAACCTCCATCGCTTCAAGGTGATGGAGGTTTTTCCGCATTAGGAAGCATGCATATTCATTACTTTTGAAAGTGTAAGTTCTTTATGGATGGTTGTTAGTTAGGTCAGAAAATAAAAAGGAGGGAACAATTATATTTCCCTCCTTTTTTCGATTGACTTTTGAATTTAATTTACAAATAAAGCCCAGCTTGGAGCAATGCCAGTATCATAGGTTCCAGTTTTTAAGCCCATGTTGTCGAATATCATTAATTCGCCAGGAGCAGCTGCACTCTGCGAAACCATTACAAAAACATCATCATTCTTAGGGTTTACTGAAACACCATTGAGTCCTGTCACGTTTTTAACCAAGGGTTCAGCTGTAAAAGTTCCGCTTGCAATATCCAAAATTTGCACTGCCCCCGTCAAATTATAATCGGTATCATAAGCCGATGCAAGTATATATAGCTTTGTGAAGTCGCTATTGGCATCCATAATTGACGCATATCCTTGCGACACATTTTCAAGTTCAAATATTTTTTCTAAAGTGTTGGTTTGAGTGTTGATATAGCCAATGCCGGATGTTATGGCCGGAACAGAATAGGAGCCAACTAACGTAACATATAAATTACTCTCCTTGTCTTGTAAAAAGTAGGAGCTAAATGCCGGAAGATCATTGATGTAAGTAAACTCATCTGTGGATAAATCCATTATAGCTATTTTGTTTTGATAATTGAGGGCACAGAATAATTTATTGTTAGCTATTTCTAGCCCTTCTGGACCACCTGGGAGTGGGATTTTTTTCTCCACGGTATTGGTGTTTATATTATAAACGGCAATGTACGATAGGGTATTGTCGTCCCAAACATCTCCACCCCAGCAAGATATGTATAAATAATCCTCATGACCCACGCAAAATCTAGGTTTAACTAGATTTTCAGTAACGCTGTTGTTGGTTTGCCTCAAGGAGTATTTATTTAAGAAGTAAAGCTCGTCCCTGTCGTTGCCCATAAAATAAATATTGCCTTTATATTCGTAGGCGTACTGTGGGTTTCCTTGCATAGACTTATTCTTGTTGGCTGCCTTAAAAGTACTGTTGCTTAAAGTTTTTGAGTGGTAATTAAAAGATGATAGCGAACCTTCCGCACCGCCATAGGTGCCAAAGTTAATGATGTAATTACCGGTGATGTCGATTATTGGTGATATGCTTTCATCTTTTTCGCAAGAGGTAAAAACAAGGCCAACAATGGCTAATAATAATCCTAAATTTTTCATTTTCTTCATTTTTATGGTTTATTGTTTTGTATTAGTGAAATTATAGGTGATAGATAATCTGTAATTTATTCCCGGCATGGCATATCTATACTGGTTTTGATATGTTTTATTAAGCATGTTGTTTGCCTGAGCACTAATAATTAAAGAATGATTTTTTAATTGTAGGTCTTTACCCAGCGACAGGTTTGTTAAAAAATAGGCATCTAACAATGAATTGGATTGGTCGTAGGTATGGGTGCGCTGCCCAGTATAGGAAGCGTCGATACCTATATTATAGTCATTAATCGAAATGTTTAAAAATGTATTTCCCAAGTGCTTAGGTGTGTAAATGAGTTGTTGGTTCACCTTACTCACAATGGTAGCCTTCTTGATGGTTGCATTGTTATAAGCATAGTTGATACCCCATTCCCAATTTACCTTACCCGTTTTAAAGTTTATATCGGTATGTAGCTCAATGCCTTGGCTAATAACCCTTTCGTTGTTAATGGCCTTATAGCCCTTTACTCCTTGTATCCATGTGAGCCAGTTGTCAATATCCATGTAATAATAACTTACATTACTCTTTAAAGTGATCCTGCCGTAATGGGCATAGCTAATCCCTCCTTCGTAATTTATTCCTTCCTCGGGTTTTATGTCGGAATTACCTTTAGCGTCGGGCTGATTCCAATATCTATCGTTTAGGGTGGCTACTTTATAAGTATGTTGTATGTTAGTGCTAAGCTTGGTAATGCTATGTTCTCTGGTAGCCAGTGAATATTCCATGCCCAGTGCAGGAGTGAAAGGTGCTTTAAAATTGGTGACAAATTGTTGACGTAGATTAAGTGTAGCCTTTAAATTTGAGCTGACACGATAATATATCGAACTAAATATATCTAAATGTTCTTCCTTTTTCACTTCCTCTGCATAGGCGTAAACCGTTGGAACGATATATTTATACTTTAATCCGGCTTGAATTTTTAAAAACTGAAAGCTTTTTTTTAAATCAATTTCAGATACAAGCCGGTTAGTTTTAATCATATTATTGTTATCATTGTTACTTATGGCCTTATTGGTTACATAGCCTGCGCCAATATGTAGGTCGAACGGTTGTAGATTATGGTTGTAATCCACCCAACTAATTAAACTACGGTCATCGTAAGTAGATGTTGATGGATTTGGTGCCTCTATTTCACTGATAGTAGGTTGAACTTGATACCAAGTTTGTTGGAGCCAGATAAAAGATTTTATACTTTGCCTTTCGTTAAATTTATAATTGACCTGCTGTACGAGGTGCTTTTTGTCGATGGCTGCATTTTTTTGCCTCAGTGTAGTTTTGTCATACTGTTGCGTTTCAAAATTATAATTGCCGCTATGTACAAATGGGAAATTGTTTTCCTTTTGGTAATGATAAATTCGTGTAGCTGATTCAACCTTTCCATTGCTCGCAATAACTTTAGCTCCGTAGGCGTATTCACCGAATGAACCGTGCGAGGCTATTATTTCGGAATTGATTCCGTTTTTATAATTGTTGTTAAATCCCAGGCGTACGCTACCGCCAATGGATCCAGAGCCGATTGTTGCTGAAGAACTTCCGTAGTTAAGAGCGATATTGTCGAACAAAAAAATAGGTATGGAGCTGGCGTTGGTACTGCCCAGCGTCAGGGAATTGATGTCGAGCCCCCCGATCAATACCGAGGTGTGATTGGATGATGTGCCCCGGAGCTTGAATGAAGCGAGGCTTCCTGCGTCAGATTTTATGTAGATAGGGGTGTATCGTGATAATAGGTTAGTTAAGGTACTTGCTGAGGTATTTTGTTTTTGCAGGGAGCTAAACACTTCGGTTTTACTGCCCACTTGAAATTTCTCCGATACGGGGGATACTACCTCAACTTCCTGGATAGATACGGTGTCGAAAATGGAAAATGCACCGCTCCAGGTATCTTGCGATTGAACATGCGAGTACGTGCCCAAAAAAACTATGAATAATATCCCAACCGATCTTAGCATCTACAATAATAAATAGCTGGGGAGAAAATATAAAAGATGCTCTTTACAGAATACCTTTAACAGCCTAGCTCCCGAAGCGTCCGTTAAACATTGTTTGGCAGGTATTCTGACTTGTTCTTTTATCGATGCCTTCCCAACAAACAATTGCCTGTCAGTGGCTTTGGAGTATCGATAAAACTAATAGAACTTACAGCTGCGGGTACAGTTCCGGAATTTTATTACTAAGCACCGGATTCCCTTTTCAATCTCAGGTTGTTAAAAACCTTTGATAACCAAATTCGCTGCAAAACTAATCAAATATTCCAAATAAATAAATGTCAATCCATATTTAAATTTACGATAAGGGTAGTTGTGCAATTTTGATGACTGTTAAAACTCAGCCCTTAGCTGTATGTAGTTTTTAAAAAATCATGGTATAATCGGTTTTATATAATCGAAATCTTATATTTGCAGTTAATTTTTTAGAAAACAAGTAATAAATGAAGAAGATATTTCAAATTTCGCTGATTGTTGCAAGTGTATTTGCATTAGCATCGTGCAATAAAGTGTATGAAGATATAACATCGGATAAAGGTTTTAAAGGTGCTCTAGTGCGAAACCAAGCGGGCAGTATCAGTTATTTTAGCGAGGTAGATAACTCAATAACAGCGGATATTTACAGTACAGTTAATGGTGTTGATTTGGGAGGTCCGCTTACTGCGTTTTCAATGTCGAGCCAAAAAGGGTTTTTACTCAAGGGTGCCAATAACGATCAAAAAATAGAAACTTTAAATTCCGAAACCCTCATATCGGAAGGTGTGCAAGGCTCTTTTTCTAATCTTACCGATTTAGTTGCAGTGTCCGATACTTTTGTAGTGGTAACACAAGGCGTTTCGGGAAGCGAGAACTCAGGATCCCTTATGTTCTTGGATATTAATAATGTAGGTGCTACCCTCAAAACTTTATCTGTCGGTAAAAATCCCACACGGCTTGCCTACAGCCGAGGTAAAAAATTATATGTGGCCAACACAGGGGGCGGGGCATATCCCGATTCTACGGTGATGGTAATTGATATAGATTTGAAAACAGTAATTGACACAGTTGACTTAAAGCTGAAAAAACCCATAGACATGGTGTTGGATTCGTATCAAAATATATGGGTTTTGTGTGCAGGAGAAGGTGTTCAGAATGCAGGATTGGCCAAAATTAGTTATGGTACGCATGAGGTTACAGTATTCCCTTTCGATAACGAAGGCTACATAGGCAAAGGTAGAGGTGGTTTAAGTGCATCAAAGTTTGGAGGTACTGTTTATTTTGTAAATGATGGCTTGTACTCCATGCAGTTTGATGATACAAATTTCGAGAAGTTTTTTACCGGAGATGCTTATGCTAACACCATTTTTGATGCTATTGGCGTAAATCCTTACAATGGTCGTTTATTTTGTGCAATGGATGGCGAAAACAATACAGATGGTACCTTAAGCATTTTCAGTAGCGATGGCCTTAGTATCAATGATGACGCGAAAATTAGCGTAGGTAAAATGCCTCGTCAGTTTGTTTTCGTGCGATAAGGTTTCCGGATTTAGGAGGGAAAAATTGCACTGTTGCACTTTGCATTCATCTGAAAAAAAGAGGTTCAGGGTCGTAAAAAAAATAAGCATTCTTTAAACTAAAAATATTCAGCTTCTATTGGAGCCGAATATTTTTAATTAAAAAGTTCATAATAATATCTTATTAATCCTCTGTGTTGTGTGAAAACGATGCAGAGGATTTTTTTTGCTTTTTTGAAGCTTTTTTCCTCTTATGAATAAAATTTTGCACCATGGACTTGAGCAACCCGAACAAAGGCCTGGATAGTTCGCTCATTAAAGCACTTACAAGCCGTATGGGGTTCAGGAACTCCTGAAGTTCCATTTTTTTAATTTTCAGTTTTTTCTCAGATAAGCGAATCTGGTAAAAAAGGCGCATTTTTTCATCTTTAAAATCGGCAAATGATTTAATATGTTCGTAACTATTCTTGCTCATAATTCTGGTAGTTGGGAAAAAATAAATGAATAAAAGATTTAATGATGGGTCGGCTTACCAAAATTCCTTTTAACAAGAATAATACGATACCTACCAATACATAAAAACCTGCAATTGAAATAAACCCGCTTACAATGTTGCCTGTATAGCTGCCAATAGCATAAGCACCAGCCAACGATAAAAATAGCAATACAAAAAATGCAATATAAAATAACAACAAACGTATCGCCAAACTGGATGTCAGCTTACTCAAATCTTCGGCAACGTGAAGTTTTGTAAGGTCTATTCTGTTTTGCACATAAGATTCTAGTTCTTGTTTAACTTCGGTAATCTCGTCCGAAATTTTTTCTTTTCTGCTCATAATACTTCGTATAAAAATACCCGAAACAATTTCTATTTAATGTAAGAAAATTGAATCGGGCATGAAAGAAATCTATCAAAAAAATAAATTAAATTGATGTGTTAGGTAAGCTACCTGAATTATACATTTTTACTTAAAATATGCTTTATTTAGCCACTTTTGCAGGGTCTAAAGTGCGCTTGTATTCTTCGAGTAATTTTTCAATTTTGCCCTCAATAACATGTATTTTAGCTTTGAGTTCATCTTTAAGTTCACCACCTTTAACCTTCAATTTCTCTTGGGTTTCTTTCATTTCTTTTTCGAGCTCGTTGAGCTTTTCTTTAATTTGCTGGCGTGTTTCTTTCCCAGATTGAGGGGCAAATAATAATGCACTTGCAGCACCCAAAAGTGCACCTACAAGTATTCCGCCAAATAATAAACCACTATCTTTCATAATTTAAATCTTTAAATTGGTTAATAATCAAACTCAATGTAGTACTAATTCGTCAAAAAATCAAATAATAGATAAAGCTTTTGAAATATAGTTTTGATTAAAGGCCTTAGTAAACTAAATTTGAGGGTCGATAAATGTTACGGTAAATCCTTGCTGTGTCGGCAAAGTGCAAAAAATAAATTATGAAAGAACTATTTATGGAGAACCGGGATGTGCTTGATAAATTTGAACGTAAGGAAATTGAAAAAAGCTATCGAAGTTTATTAAGAGCAAGTAAAAATCTTTTGAGCAGCCAAGATATTGCGCAGGTAAGACAGGCTGTGGAAATGTCGCTTAGCAGAAAAAAGGAGATTAGGCGACCATCCGGAAAAGTTTCGGCCATTCATGCTTTGGAAGTGGCCAATATTGTTGCTTCGGAAATTGGTTTAGGACGAACCTCCATAATTTGCGCACTATTGTATGATCTGGTGCAGAATCAGGATGTTGAGGAGCATGAGATGGCACAGGTTTTTGGTGAAAGTGTGGAAGGAATTGTAGCCGGACTGATCAAAGTTAAGGAACTATATACCAAGGATACTTCTGTCGAAACAGAAAATTTCAGAAAGCTCTTGCTCACCTTAGCTCAGGATGTGAGGGTGATATTAATTATTTTGGCCGATCGCCTGCAAACCCTGCGCAGTTTATATTTGTACCATCCCGACGATCAGCAAAAAATAGCCGCCGAGGTGGGTTATCTTTATGCCCCTCTGGCTCATCGCTTAGGACTGTATTCTATTAAAAGCGAAATGGAGGATGGTGTAATGAAATATACCAACCGCGAAATGTACAGCCTGATCGCTAAAAAACTCAACGAAACAAAAAAAGCCAGGGATAAGTACATTAACGATTTTATTGCACCACTTAAGGAAGAGCTTGAAGCTACCGGCCTTAAGTTCGAGATAAAAGGACGTACCAAAACCATTCATTCGATTCATAATAAGATGATAAATCAAAATACACCTTTCGAAAAGGTGTACGATTTATTTGCCATTCGTATTGTGTTGGATAGTAAGCCCAAGGATGAAAAATCGGACTGTTGGAAGGT
This sequence comes from Saccharicrinis sp., assembly GCA_024635585.1. Taxonomy (GTDB): domain Bacteria; phylum Bacteroidota; class Bacteroidia; order Bacteroidales; family Marinilabiliaceae; genus Saccharicrinis. The sequence goes on from JAGXIP010000123.1 coordinate 8,553, forward strand.
ATATTCCATTGTTACGGATAAGTATCAGCCCAATCCATCGCGCTTGCGTGATTGGCTATCTATTCCCAAATCAAATGGATATGAATCGTTGCATACCACGGTGCTTGGTCCTGAAAAAAAATGGGTAGAAGTTCAGGTGCGCACGCAAAGGATGAATGAGGTAGCCGAGAAGGGTTTGGCAGCGCATTGGAAATATAAAGGTGGTGAAGGCGAAAAAGGGATGGACGAATGGCTGGCCAACATACGTGAGGTATTGGAAAACCCGGAAAGAAATGCTGTTGACTTTATCGATGATTTTAAGCTAAACCTCTACGATGAGGAGGTATTCGTGTTTACACCCAAGGGCGATTTAAGGCGCTTACCTAAGGGTGCTACCGTGCTCGATTTTGCTTTTGATATTCACTCAGGGGTTGGTAAAAAATGCGTTGGCGCCAAAGTTAATGGTAAACATGCTTCCATTAAACAAGTGCTTAATAATGGCGATCAAATTGAGGTGCTTACCTCAAAAACACAGGAGCCTAAGATAGAGTGGTTAAATGTGGTGGCTACTTCAAGAGCCAGATCGAAAGTAAAGCAGGCACTAAAGGATATTTATTATAAAGAGTCGGAGTTTGGTAAGGAAACCTTGGCACGCCGATTAAAAAATTGGAAAATTGAGCTGACCGATCAACTCATCCATCAGCTGGTAAAGCATTATAAATCAAAAACAATTAACGATTTTTTTAGGGGGATTGCTGTAGGCGAAATTGATGTAGCCAATGTAAAGGATTTTATCAATAGCCAAAAAAATGAGGAGAGCGATAAGGAAAAGCAAGACTTGACTTCCCAGCTAAAAAGTGCCACTAATTTTGTGGCCAACATGGATGAACTGTCGGATTCGGACGATGTTTTGATGATTGATAATAACCTAAAGAATATTGATTATACTTTATCTAAATGTTGTAATCCTATTTTTGGTGATGCAATTTTTGGTTTTGTTGGTGTTACCGGAGGTATAAAAATACACCGAAAAAATTGTCCTAATGCACCTGAAATGAATTCAAAATTTGGCTATCGCATCGTTAATGCGCAGTGGACTTCCAGCGGTGCGGCTAACTTTCAGGCTACACTAAAAATAACCGGGACAGATGATATTGGTATTGTAAGTAACATAAGTCAGTTGATAACTAAGGATCTAAAGATGAAGATGCGTTCTATATCCATTGATTCGGATGAGGGGAGTTTTGAAGGGAGAGTTACCGTTTTTGTTAATGACACCGATATGTTGGGGCAATTGATTAAAAAAATAAAAAATGTAAAGGGTGTTTATAGCGTATCGCGTATCGATTCCTTTGAATAAAGGATACTTGAGCTGGATAACCTATAAACAACAAAGGCTGTACCTAAAATAGTAACAGCCTTTGTAAAATATTTTCCCTGTAATTTAATTGAGCTGGTAGCACCTTACCCAATCAATATCCATGGATATGGGAAGGTTCTGATTTTTAGGAGTGTCTGTAAAATGAGTGCTTAATAAAAAATACATGGGTTGCTGTGGTATATTTTGCGTTAGGGTGTGTACAGTTACCCCATTTATTTTCCATTCCATCTTATTTTTGGACCATTCTAACGTGTAAATGAAAAAATCTTTGGGTGAACCCGGAATTTTAAGATTCTGTACGCTTTTAGATAGATTACCGTTATTGCCCCAAAAATTTCCGGCCTCAATCTTATTTTTCCCCTTTTCGGGAGTACACAATATATTTACTTGTGGTGTAATGTGTTCGGAAAGCAGCCAAAAAATGTGTTGCGCCGGTGCAATATGGCTGTATTTTATCTTGGCTTCAAATCTTCCATATTGCTGACGGAAGCTATGCCCGGTATTGATGATGCCCGAAGTAAATTCAAATTCTTTGGGAACAAAACCCAGTTTTGCATCCCATATTTTGCCAGTGCACACTTCATTTTTAGATACTATTCTGGCACAGCTGTCTCTTAGCTCAATGTTTTGATCTTTAAAAAATTGTTTTTCGTTGGCCTGTACGTAATTGTCATTCATCAAGGCTTTACCCCAGTAATATCCAGTTAGCCATTTGCTGGCATCCAGCTTGGTACCGTTAAAGTCATCTTCGAATGTTAGGTTCCACTTGTCAATATCTGTAAATGGATTTTCCTTTTTTGTTTTTAAAAACCAAATTACATCGTCGCTCTTGCTAAGCGCTTTAAATTCTTCCAGCAATGAAAATTCTGGCGATTTTTTATAGCGCTGTTTGTCGCTCATTTCTCGTTTTACCGCTGCAAATTCTGCCGATTCGATATAATTCTTAAGACCCAGGTACGTTTGTATCTCTACTGTGGTACGAAGCTCTTCCGCTTCTTCATTTTTACCTTTGCGCAAATATTTGTTGTAGCGCTTAACATTGCTGGAGCGTTTGTATTCCCTGAATTTTTTATACTGATGGAAGGCTTCGGTGTCCTTAAAACGTTCCTTTTTAAGTTTAATCACTTTTTGCTTAAACTCACCCGAGTGCACCATAATGTCCAGCTCAAGATAACGTGTAATTGAATCTGATTTCTCGAGTTTATGGAACCGCGACAAATCTTCTTTCAATTGCTTGTTTTCGTTTTCATATTTTTCGGTGCTCGGGAACTTGCTTCCAAACATTTTGCTAAGAATATTGGTCATGTTTAAATTTAATTAATTGTTTTTTTGACGGTGACAGGATATTCTACGGAGATCAGAAAAAATGGTTGTTTAAATAATCTATTATTTTATTTTTTTTGAGTGGGAGTCATGGATAATATGATAATTTTAATACTTTTGTCAACGCTAACGCGAAAATAGCTCAGTTGGTAGAGCACGACCTTGCCAAGGTCGGGGTCGCGGGTTCGAGTCCCGTTTTTCGCTCAGAAAAAAAAACGGGGCGAGAAGTTTATTTTTGTTCCCCTAAAATTATCAAAGAGTGGTGCGACAAATCGCTCTTTTTTTTATGCCCAGATGGTGAAATTGGTAGACACGCCAGCTTGAGGGGCATTTACTTAACCTGATTGCTTAATGATTGCTAAAGCAGGTTATTACTAGGTTCTAAAGAGAACGTAAGTCAAAAATAAGAATTTATTCGGAAACAATTCGGAAACATTTTTAGAAACTTGACTTTTTGATATATTTACAAACAATATCTGCCCAGGTGTTGAAATTGGTAGACAAGTCGGCTTGAGGGGCCGATGCTCGCAAGGGCGTGCAAGTTCGAGTCTTGTTCTGGGCACAGACATACATATTGAAAATCGTCAAAAGCGCTTAAAACCAATGTTTTAGGCGCTTTTTTGTTTTATTAATAAACCCTAAAAAGGCATTGAAATACAGGTAAAATGAGACCAATACGAGACCTATAGGTTCTATTTAACGAATAGGTCTCGGCAAATTGATAACTCACTGATCTTCACGATGTAATTTGACTCATTTTGATATTATTTGAACTTGTTTCAGATAGGACTATACCGTAA
>JAGXIP010000124.1 GCA_024635585.1 Saccharicrinis sp.
CAATCGATACAAAGCAGGCATCAATCTCTGAAGTGCTGGATGTACTCCTGAAAGACAAAGGATTTAATTATGAGGTTCATGACCGGTATATTTTGCTTCAAAAAAGAGGGGCCGAACAATCTGTCAGAAACTTTTTACAGCAGCAAAAGAACATTTCTGGCAGAGTGACCGATTCGTCGGGAGCTCCTCTTCCCGGTGTTACAATTTACATAAAAGGCACAACCCAGGGAACAATCACCGATGGAGATGGAAATTACTCGCTTCCAAATGTTTCGGGTGACGCTACGTTGGTGTTTTCATTTGTGGGAATGAGGAGCCAGGAGATTTCGGTTGGAAACCAATCAACAATTAACCTGACAATGGAAGAAGATGCCATAGGGATTGAAGAAGTAGTTGCCATTGGTTACGGTAGCATGAAAAAAAGTGATTTAACAGGGTCTGTTGTATCGGTAAATGAAAAAGATTTTAATGTTGGTAATGTAACAAATGCCAATCAATTAATTCAGGGTAAAACAGCAGGTGTTACAATATTTCAATCCAATGCTCAACCGGGTGGTGCTTCTTCAATTCAGATTAGGGGAGCCACATCTGTAAATGCTTCAAACCAACCTTTATATGTAATTGATGGAATGCCGATTGAAAATTCTACATTAAATAATGGAGGACCAAATCTAAGCAGTCAATCGGTATTTACACCAGCGGCGCCTAATCCTTTAAATACTATTAATCCAGCAGATATTGAGTCAATTGAAATCTTAAAGGATGCTTCCGCAACAGCTATTTATGGATCGAGAGGTGCTAATGGAGTTGTTTTAATTACCACCAAAAGTGGTGAAAGTGGTAAGGTGGAAGTCTCTTACGATGGTTCAATTGCCATGCAAAATATTGCCAAAGAGTATGATACTCCGAGCGCTTATGAATATGTTTTAGGATATAATAGTGTTTACGATGAATACCAACGTTTAAGGCCTAATGACCCAATTTTTACAAATGCTGTTGTTAAAAAGTTTACTTCTGATGAAATAGCATATTATAAGGAAAACGGAGGTACAGATTGGTTTAATTTACTGACGAGAAAAGGTGAAATTAATAAACATCAAATATCGTTGTCAAGTGGTACAGAAAAATCTAAGATTTATGCATCTCTGGGTTATATGGACCATCAAGGTGTAATTAAGCAGTCTGATATGCAACGGTTATCTTCTCGATTAAATTTATCACAGAAATTTGGAGAAATCTTAGAAGCAGCAATACGGTTAAATGCTTCTACTACAAAAAATACAAATATTCCCGTTGGAAGTGATGATGGTGGTTTTTCGCGTGGAGGGGCAACCAGTGGTGTTTTTTCATTTAATCCAACAATTGCGCCATACGATGAAAATGGTGAAGTAGCAAAACATCCTTATAATCAGCAGCATAATAATCCAGCTGGATTGTTGTTAACAGATTTCAATAGTGAATCAAACCGATTGATAACAAATGCGTATTTAAAGGCTGATATTGCTCCGGGTCTTTTTGCAAAATTATCAGCAGGTTATGATAAGGTATTGGATAATTCAAGAACATGGGTGCCTGCTGAAGCAAAAAATAATTTAGCTTCCACTGGTGAAGCAACCGTTGGTTCTTTCACGAACGAAACACAAACATTAAATTTTATAGTACAATACAATAAAAACTTTAAAAAACATAATTTAGGTATAATGGCAGGTACCGATTATCAGGCATTTGAATATAATAGTTTACTGGCAAAATCTACTGGTTTTAAAACAAGTGCATATAAATACAACAGTATGCAAAGTGGAGATGTCCAAAAGACGATTACTTCAAAAGCAAGTAGTACAATTTTTTCCTATTTATCTCGCTTAAATTATTCATTCGACGAAAAGTATCTTCTCACAGCTACATTAAGATATGATGGTTCTTCAAAATTTGCAGAAGGCAATAAATGGGGATTCTTTCCATCAATAGCTTTTGCTTGGAAACTTTACAATGAACCTTTTATTGCTGACCTTAATTTATTTAGTAACTTGAAATTAAGGACTTCCTATGGAGAAACAGGTAATCAGGCAATTGGGAATAATAATTCACAACCGCTTTTAGGCAGCAGGATGGAATATGTTATTGGCAGCACTCGGGGAGTTCCAATTGGCCCTGTTTCTCCAGGTAACAATGATTTATCATGGGAAACGACCAAGCAAACCAATTTCGGTATAGATTTTGGATTTGTTGATAACCGAATTCTAGGTAGCATTGATCTTTACAGAATGGATACCGAGGATTTACTATTGTGGTTCGGAACACCTAGTACTTCTGGTTTTGGAGGCATTCTTAAAAATGCAGGTTCTATCCGAAATCAAGGTATTGAATTTGCAATTACAACTCAAAATACTACTGGAATAGTCGATTGGTCTACATCATTCAACATTGCCAATAACCAAGATCGTTGGTTAGATCGCGCTGGCCTGCCTTTTGCTCCTGAAGAAGAGTTTGGTCCCGTAAGAGGTATTTATGGATACGAGGTTATTGGTATGTTTAAAGAAGAGGATGATATTGCAAACAGCGCACAACCAAATTCAATCCCTGGGCAATGGATTTATAATGATGTAGCCGGACGTGATGCTGATGGTAATTGGGTTAAAACTCCGGATGGAAAAATCAACGCTGATGACCGCGTTTTATTAGGTTCAAGTACCCCAAAAGTAACCGCAGGTTTTACAAATAATGTTACTTATAAAGGTCTAACTCTAACTTTATTCTTTCAGGGGATGTTTGGTTATGATATATGGAATAATGCAAAGATCATGCATGAGAATCCTTTTCATGCTTTAGAACTTGAAGGATTAAATAAGAATGCATTTAATTTTTATACTCCCAATAATCAAAATACTAATGTTCCAACACCGGTAGCGAATCCATATGGAGGAAGCAATAATAAGTATCTTGAAGATGGAGATTTTGTAAGGTTAAAAACCATTAATCTGAACTATCAATTGCCTATACAAACCCCCTGGATAAAAGCTGCTAATGTATATGTAAATATTGATAACGCCTTGCTTTGGACAAAATACGAAGGGTTAGATCCTGAAACGGCAAGAGCTATTGGGACTAAATCAGGTAGCGAAAATGACGTGTATCCAAACTCACGTACTTATTCACTAGGTTTAAGAATGACATTTTAATTAAAACACGAAAAAAATGAAAAAGTTATTATACATTTTTGTAGCAAGCATAATTCTCTTTTCTTCCTGTGAAGATCAATTGGAGGATAAAATATACGATAAACTTGTTCCGGGTTTATATTTTCAAAATGACAATGAAGCGATTGCTGCCGTTAATACACTGTATGGTGTATTGAATGGAAATGGATGGAGCTATTATGGTGCAGGTAACGAACGTATCCAGATGGGACAAGATGCGATGACCGATGTTTTCGCTCCAACATCAGGAAGTGGAATGTGGTACGAATTGAATTATTTTACTTGGAAAAATACTATGGGCATGTTTTCACAAAATTGGAACTGGCCTTATAAAGGTATTAGCGACGGTAACTATATTATTGAATATTTGCCTGAAGCTACAGGTGTAAGCGATAATGTAAAAACCCGTGTTTTAGCAGAAGCTAAAACTGGAATTGCATTTTTTTATTGGGATCTCGTAAAAAGCTATGGAGATGTACCTTTAATTAAGAGCTTTAGTGAAGGCGTTTTAGCAATACCAACTCAAACGCCAAAAGCAGAGGTAATAGATTATGCTTTAGGATTGTTAGAAGAAGCTGTTGTTGATTTACCAATTACTTATGATGATGCCAATGATGGTCGTTTTACAAAAGGTGCCTGTTACGCATTAATGATGAAATTATATGAGTTGAATGGAGATAATCAAGGAGTTATTGATGCAACTTCCGAAATTATGAACTTGAACAAGTATAAAATTGTCGACAATTATTTGGATATTTTCGCACCTGATAATGATCAATGTGAGGAAATTATTTTTGCAAAACAGTGCTTGCCCGATTTTAATATTGGCAATTCATTCCTTACCTATTGTTTGCCAAATGATTTTCAACGACCTGAGGGTATTGATATTCAGCATTGGGACAGTTATCGTGCGAGGCGAGAGTTTTATAATTCATTTGATCCTGTAGATGCAAGGCGAAACACAATGTATACAGAGTACGAAAATACAAGTGGTGGCATAACTGTTTTGCCAGATGATGCCGATGTACTTTGTTTGAAATATGGTTGGGATCCGGCAGCAGTCATTGTATTCGGCACCAATGATATCGTAATATTAAGATATGCTGATGTTTTGCTCACTAGAGCTGAAGCCATTACCAGAAAATCGCAATCAGTGGAACAGGAAGCAATTGAACTCATTAATGAAGTACGCGATAGAGCATTCAATCACAATTCGGACAAAATGGTGAAATTGTCTGACTTCGCTAATGCAGATGAATTAGTTGATTGGATTCTGAAGGAAAGAGGTTGGGAATTATATTTTGAAGGACACAGGCGTATTGATTTGATCAGGCATGGTAAGTTTTTATCAAAAGCACAAGAACGTGGTGCAATTGATGTAGCCGAGTTTAGAAAAGTATGGCCTATACCACAGGCAGAACTAGATAAAAATGAGAACCTAATACCTACTCCAGGATATTAGTATTCTTAAGATTAATGGGTTTAATGCTCAGAGGTTATGCTCGCAATAGCTTCTGAAGGTTAAACCCATTTGTAATACTATCTTATCTATTCCTTTGAATTTAATAAAGAAAAGGAAATACATCTGTTAAAATACACTCTATGTTTTATAAAATATTTATGGCGATTTTTTGTCGTGTAGGAAGAATAGTGGCTATTTGATTTTGATTGAAGTGGTTGATTAACAGAAGTCTTAGGGGTGAGAAATTCTGTAAGCATTTCTGTACAAACTGATATAAATAATGAAACAATGAAAAATATTTTGTTTGAATTGATATTTCTTATAGGTTTTTCCACTGTATCAGCACAGTCTAGACACTATATTGATGCGTCTGCAATTCATATTGAAGAGATAAACCTCCAAATATTTGAAAACCCGACAGCAGAATACCGGGCAACTCCCTTCTACTCATGGAACGATAGTTTGTATCCTTTTTTGTTAAAAGAGCAAATTAAAAAATATAAAGATGGCGGAGTGGGCGGATTGTATTTTCACGCCCGCGAAGGACTTCTTACGCAATACCTTAGCAGTGAGTGGTATACCGCATTGGATTCTGCCGTTGAACAATGTAGGGAGTCAGAACTGATTCCCTGGTTTTACGATGAATACAAATGGCCGAGCGGTTATGCTGCAGGAATAGTACCACGCCAAAACCTTGATTTTCGGAATAAATATCTTGCGCGTATTAAAAAAGGCAATCCGATTCCTGAGAATTCAGTACTAATTAGTAGCGATAGCATCTTCAGATATTTTTGTATGACTGCAGAAATGAATAGTACATGGTTAAATGGAACATGTAAAATAGATTATTTCAATCCTGAGGCGGTTCAGGCATTTATAAACAGCACCTATAAACCTTATGCCGAACGGAACAAAAATAAATATGACGGTATGGTTAAAGGGATTTTTTATGATGAGCCTGACATTCGTCCTGCAGCTACTCAACGTTTCGATGGTGTTCTTTCCTATTCGCCTTGGGTTCGCAAAGCATTTCAAGAAGAATATGGTTATGATATTGCAGATAGATTCAACATGCTTTTTGAAGAATATCATGATTTTAGAAAGGTCAGGCTGGATTATTACCGTGTAATTTCTAAACAATACGAAGAAAGTTTCAGTAAACAATTGGGTGATTTTTCTCGTGAAAACGGATTGGTGCAAACTGGTCACTATTTTCCTGAGGAAACATTGGCAGGTGTAAAGTCAGGGATAGGAAACCTGATGAGACATTTACGTCATCAAGGAGAGCCTGGAATGGATCATCTGGAACTACGTGTTGATGGTGGACTAAACGTTGCAAAATCAATTTCAAGCGTCGGAAACCAATATGGTCGTAAATTTCGAATGAGTGAAGTATTTGGTGTTGCAGGGCAAAATATGAATTTCGAAGACCGAAAATGGATTGCCAATTGGCATATCGTTCTTGGAGTAAATCATTTTGTTGAACATTTGGGTTTGTATAGCATGCGTGGAGACCGTAAAAGGGATTATCCTCCTGTTTTGTCGTACCAGCAGCCATGGTGGAATTACAATAAATCATTAGAGGACTATTTCGGACGATTGACTTACCTTTCAACAATCGGTAAATACGCTGCTGAAATATTGCTTATTCACCCACAGGAAAGCAGCTACCTGGCAACTGCTACTGAACTTAAAAAACTCGATCAGGATTATTATAAAACGCTGGAGAATTTGCAGCAAGTTCATCGAGATTTTGACCTTGGCGATGAACAAATTATGGCTGAAATTGGCTCAGTTTCAGGAAGTGAGTTGAAGGTTGGTGAAATGACTTATCGCCAGGTTGTTATCCCTGAATTATTGACCTTAAGGGAATCAACGATAAACCTTTTACTCGATTTTCAAAAGAACGGTGGAAGCATTATTATTTTGGGTAATTATCCACGCTATATGGATGCTCAACCATCCGAAAAACTTGATCGGCTGAAGAAATTAGCGACTTTTGTTCCTGAAAATACACCCGAACAACTTAATAAAAAACTGTTACATTCATTTCGCATTACAAGCGAAGA
>JAGXIP010000125.1 GCA_024635585.1 Saccharicrinis sp.
GATAATTTGACTATTACCAAAATTATTTTATTGCCGAACAACGAAACCAGCGATTACATAGAAGCCATATACGACGATGAGTTTATCGGCAAATGGCAGGGAGTGCGCTTAGAAGATGCGATGCAACTCCAAGTTGATATCGTTTCTGGCGCTACCCATACGAGTAAGGCCGTGATTGCAGGCGTCAGGCAAACGGCATCTGCACTCATAAAATCCGATGCATCCCTCATCACCGAAACAAGCCTTTGGACAACTATTAAGGATGTACTATTTTTGAGTTTCCTGGCTCTATCCGTAGTAATGGCATATATAAAAGGAAAAGCCAAGTACCGCACCATCTATATGTTTTTGGTATTGCTTATCATGGGTTTAATCCTTAACAAAGCACTCTCGGCTCAGTTGCTACATGGGTGGCTGCTCGATGGTTTTTCGTGGCGAGCCAATTGGCAAAGTAGTGTGGTATTTCTTTTGGCAATAAGCATTTCCTTCATCGGCAAGTATAAGTTTTACTGCAACTACCTCTGCCCCATGGGTGCATTGCAAGAGCTCACGAACAAATTTACTCCTTTTAAAAGAAGAAAATTTCCAACACGCTTTAAGGGTATAACAACCAGAGAAATATATCTTACACTTATTGCAGGCACTTTACTCTTAGGCTTTACGCCCGAATTATCCTATTTAGAACCTTTCACGTTCTTCTCCTTTCGCATAGTAGGTATCGGACTTATCATCTTCGGTTTAATGGTGATCATTTTATCACTTTTCTTCAGCAAACCTTGGTGTGCAGTTTGTCCTACAGGATGTTTGTTAGATACCATATCCTACCAAAAAGCTAAAAAAAATTGAATCTTAGAACTTTAAAATCATGCAAAAAAGTAAATTCTTAAACCTTATTCTTGCCACCGCGGTATTGGTGATGGCCATTATGCTGGCTACCAAAAACAACGGTTCCAACAAGCCCTCCCCAGCACCAATCCATGCATTGCAGGATACTGCGTTGATAGCATCACCCAGCACATCCGCTCCATTTACGAAAAAATCATTGGGCGTTAAAGCAGAATTATATCCCCAACCCGCAGTGGTGATAGGCTCCTATGATAAAGAGGGCAAGCCCAATATGATGACGGCTGCATGGGTAGGCATATGCAACTCTAACCCCCTCAGCATTGCGGTCTCCATGCGCCCCGCTACCTATTCGTATGGCAATGTCACAGATTCAAAATCCTTTACCGTGAATATACCCTCCGCCGAATTGGTTAAGTATGTGCGTTATGTAGGTCGCTTTTCGGGTAAAGATGTGGACAAGTTTAAGGAGACCGGCCTCACTCCCATTAAAGCGGAATTTGTAAATGCCCCCTACGTTAAAGAATTCCCCATTGTTATTGAGTGTGAGCTAACAGAATTTCACGACCTCGGTTCGCACAGGCAGTTTATCGGAAAAATTATAGATGTAAAAGCCGACGAGGCCATATTAAATGCCAAAGGTAATGTGGACGTAAATTTATTGAATCCACTAATATATGCAGGAGGAAATTATTATGAAACAGGACGTATGATAGACAAACTTGGTGAAGTTACGGATGGTATAGATGGCAAACCATTTATCCCCAATTATAGCCAGCGCTATGAGAATGAAACGTTGGGGGTGATACATAATCGCAAAAGCGTACGTCATTTTACCAACCAGCCTGTTTCAAAGGAGCAAATAGAGACCTTGCTAAGGGCAGGTATGGCAGCCCCAACAGCAGTCAACCGGCAGCCCTGGGTATTTTATGTGGTAACCCAACGCGATGTATTGGATACGCTAAGCCAGCAATTGCCTTATGCTAAGATGCTAACGCAGGCACAAGCCGCTATTGTGGTGTGTGGAGATATGGAGAAGGCCGGTAATTTAAAAGACAAAGGCTATTGGGTGCAGGACTGCTGCGCTGCCACAGAGAATATACTTCTTGCGGCTGAGAGCATTGGTTTAGGAGCGGTATGGACCGCTTCATATCCATACGACGACAGAACAGAAGTGGTTATAAAAGCACTCAACCTGCCTGCGAATCATGTGCCCTTAAATGTTATCCCCATAGGCTACCCCACGGGCGAAGATGTGCCCAAAAACAAGTGGAAACCCGAAAATATCATTTGGCAATAGCAATAGCTTTTCTGCACCATAGCGTTAAAAAAAATGGTAATTTTGAAAGCCAATAACACGAAGATTATCCAATTCTAAAATCTAATTAATTTCAACCTAAACAATGAATTGTAAAAATAGACCCAAGGTACTTTTAGTCATTTTACTCGGATTATTAACTGGCAATATTTATTCACAAGAAGAACATCACGATAATGACCACCATAACCACCACCATCATAAATATGATTTAGGAGTGGGCAACTCAATTGTTTATTTTCCCAACGAAAAGGAAACCGCATATGGCTTACACTTGCATTTAGTAAGGAATATTGCGCATTCGAAATTCGGATACGGTATTGCTTACGAAAGAATTTTTGACGAACATAAGCACAATACCGTTGGTTTGCTTGCCAGCTATAATCCATTTGGTGGTTTACATATAAGCTTGTCGCCCGGAGCCACTTTTGAGGACCACGAGCCTTCTGATTTGAGATTTGCCTTTCATGCCGAAACTTCTTACAATTTTAACTTAGGCAAATTTCACCTCGGTCCAATGCTTGGGTTTGCTTTCGACCAGGAGGATTATCATATTGGCTTTGGTTTGCATGTAGGATACGGATTTTGAGTGTGTTTACTACAGTTAGAAATATGTGCTAACAATTAAAGCTTCAATAAATGGTATTGATATTACATAAGCCCAACTGAAAGATATCATTGACTTTATGTCGTTTTTAAGTTCCTAAATCCCTACCATTTACAAAAAATGGGGAAATAGAAGAGGTGATATTTTTTGTACTCCTTTGTTCTTGTATTTTAGAACCAACTTAGTGTTTATACACTATCCTTCTTTTTAAAAAACTATCATAGAAAAAAAACTACTTCTATGATGGAGATCAGTTTTTCTCAACAACGCCTATATCCAAAAAATGAACGACGCTGAACCTGTTGACTTCATACGATAATATGAAAGGCAAGTATGTTACACATGATAGATTGAACTGTTCGGCCATTGATTTTTACAGTTGACGCAGCCTTTTTTGATTGCAACTATATACTGGTTTATATTTGTATACATGATATTTTACAAGTACCAAAACTATTATATTGCAATGAAGAAAATGAAATTGATTTTATTTTTGCTGATCATTTTGTTTTTTAGTAAGCAATTAGAAGCTCAGCAAATTGAAAAATCGATAAAATATAGCATAAGCGCTCTGGGTATGAATTTAGGTGAATTTTCTGTTATTCAACGAATTAATGATGGCGTAATAAGTGTTGAGGGGATTACGGATGTAAAAGTAAAACTACTGCTTACCTATCAGGTAAAATACATTCAAGAAACCTCACATCAAAACGGACATTTAACCAAATCGCATTTACAAACCATAAAAAATGGAGAAACCTATTCGGATACATGGCTCATAGCCCAAAAAAACGATTATCTCCTTATAAAAGATGGTGATTCAACCTTAATTAGCGACGACATAACCTATACTGGCAGTCTGCTATACTTTAACGAGCCTATTGATTCAAAATATCTTTACAAAGAAAAAAGTGGAGAAAAGAGAAGAATAAAATTAACTGATGCGCATACCTATGTTTTAATAAACGACGAAGGACAAATTACGCATGAATACAAATATAAAAATGGTATATTAGTACATGCTACAATTAAATATCCCATTGCAGATATTCGTTTAGACTACGTGCAAAAAAAAAGTAACATATGATTTTTCACTCTACGGTAGAACCCATATATTATCTATTGCCAATCATTGGTTTAATCATTGGTTTATTTGGCACTGCATTAGGAGGAGGTGGTGGATTTTTCTTTTTACCGGTATTAACCTTGATACTTGATGTACCTGCACAAACGGCTGTTATTACGTCTCTTGTAGCTGCTTTACCCATTGGTATCGTAGGTATATTTGGACATCATAAAAAAGGCAACGTCAATTATAGGGTTGGATTATGGTTTTCGGCTTTTGGGATTATAGGGGCATTTTTAGGGGCTTATCTCATCAGCAAAATTAATGAGGGACAGTTAAAATTTTATTTTGGAATTTACTCTATGATATTGGCTATTAGTATAGTGTACGGCACAATTAAAAACAGCAACGTTAAAACAAATACCAGTAAAAACAGATTTAACACTTATCTCCGCAGCATCAAATCGGCCTTTTTTGGGCTATGCGGAGGAACCATATCCGGCAGCTTTGGCACAAGCGGCACAGGACCCGTTCTGGCAGGTTTACTATCGATGAACATACCACTAAAATTGGTTGTTGGAACCTCATTGATGATAGTTTCCATCAATTCGGTGTCGGCCATTGGCGCACATATATTGGTGGGGCAATTAGATTTAACACTGATTGCGTTTTTAACAGCCGGATCCATTGTGGGTTCCATAATCGGACCCAAATTAGTATCAAAGGCTCAGGTAGATAACAAAGAAAATAGCGCCCGTTACCTATACGCCCTTGTAATTAGCATCATAGGGTTATTAATGATAATAAAATAATAACTTACTTACTAAAAATGATACAACTTATATATTCCATAATAATTGGCTATTTTATACTAGGAGGGATAGGCTTTTATTTAATTAACCGGAACAAGGAAAAAGCAATAGCTCGTAAAAGTTATACCAAATTCATTAGCTACTTTGTTATCATCCATATTCTATTTTTCAGTATCGTTATTAATCCTATATATTTTAAATATGTAGTTCTGATTATAATTATTGCAGGATTTTTTGAACTTTTACGCTTATACCGTAAAAGTGGATATAAAAATTTTGTTTTTTACTTTGCTGCAAATGGCATATACATTCTCCTTTCTTTAGGTTTATTCCTTTTTTCCGGATTGCCTAAAGAACTTATCTTATTCTCCTTTTTGGTACTCTCCATTTTCGATAGCTTTAGTCAAATCACCGGGCAGCTATGGGGTAAAACCAAACTCTTCCCTAACATAAGTCCGGGCAAAACACTGGGTGGGTTAGTAGGCGGAGGTTTGATTGCCATAGGAAGTTCGTTATTATTAAAAGGTTTATACGATGCATCGGCATTTAAAACGCTTGCCCTTGCCGCAGGGATAGTGCTTTTTGCCATGGTAGGTGATTTGCTGGCATCAATTTACAAACGGAAGTTTAAGGTAAAAGATTATAACAACTTGATTCCCGGCCATGGAGGCTTTTTAGATCGATTTGATAGTTTAATTGCCGGAGGTGCATGGGTGGCATTGGGATTTTACATACTTAATTTTTAATTTGAACGCAAGAGAACAAATGGGTAACATTATTACTTTATCACTTTTATATTTATTAGGAATAGCCCTACTTTTAGGGTTTAACGAACTAAACTACCGCAGATTTAAAATAAGAGGCGAGATAACACGAAAGTTTGCCCATTTCGCTTCAATCCTTGCGGTAATACCCATGCCTTATATGTTCAATTCGCATTGGTATGTTTTAATATTAGCCTTGGTTTTTTTTGCAGTACTATTCATCACACAAAAAGGCAAACTTTTAAATTCAATACACGATATTAAACGCAAATCAATAGGTAGTTACTTACTTCCACTATCTATTTACCTTACTTTTTTAGCTGCTTCATTGCTCCAAAATAAGTTCATTTACATTTTACCTATGTTAATATTAGCCATTTGCGACCCCATGGCAGCCATACTGGGTATGAATATAAAAAAGTACAACGGCAGGATCATTTTATTTGGCCATAAGTTTAAGAAAACCTGGTTGGGTTCAGGTGCTTTTTTTGCCATGAGTTTAATCATTGCCATCATAGCACTTTACTATTACCGCGGATTTTTTGATTTTAAAACATTTTGGCTGGCCACAACTGTTGCACTTACTGGTACTGTTGCCGAACTATTTGGCTGGCGTGGTTCAGATAATTTAACCATTCCACTTAGCATTTTACTTATATTAGTTATTTGCTTATAGTTACACCTAAACTTAACTTTAAACGATAATAGATTTATATATGAAGAAAATAATAATTAACGGGGCAAACGGATATATTGCTTCAAATTTTATTAATCAATTGCTCAAGGAGAATTATAAGGTAATTGCATTGGTTAGGGGAAGCAAAAAAATATCGGCCGATGAAAGGATGTTTAAGGTACTATCCGAGATAAATGATGAAGAATATATTAGTAACGATAAACTTACCGTGCATTCTTATTCGCTGGACGAATATAACTTTGGGATGCCCCAAGAACAGCTACAAGATATTTTTAACGGAGAGTTCGACTACTATCATTTTGCCGCCAGTTTAAAATACGATCGTAAATCAAAAAATGAAATTTTTGGCACCAACATCGATGGTCTTAAAAATTCATTGGGCGTTTATACCGAACATGCCAATGCATCTTCACGTTTCTTTTTTATTAGTACAGCCTATTCGTGCGGCAAGATGGATGGACTGTTTGAAGAGAAATTTTACGATAATGCCGATATATCTGCCTTTAGAAACTACTATGAGCAATCGAAAAGATATGCCGAAAACATCATTAAAAACCACATCGAAGAAAAAGGTTTAAATGCGCACATCATACGCCTCTCGCAGGTAGTAGGCGATAACAATTCGGGGATTACTAAAACGGATTATGGCATATTCGACTTTGCAAAACGCATGTACAGCTTGTCTCATCGTTACCCTAACGAAACGGTGCGTATAAAAGTTGATCCGGAGGCTACCCAAAATTTAATACCGATTAATTTAGTTGTGGGATATTTAATGCGAACCGTAATTATCAAAGAGGTACCCCAAATTATGAATTTCACGTCTAAAAACGCCATCAAAAACCGACATATCCTTCAATCTGTAGCTAAATTAATGCCTATAAACATTGTTCCGGTCGAAAATCTAAAAAAAGCAGAGATGAGTCCATTGGAACGACTGGTGTCAGTAGGCATGTCTTTCACAGGTAGTTACATCAACATAAACCTCCAGTTCGAAACCAAAAATACAGATCTTCTCATTGCGGGCAATGGTTTTAGTAAACACTATAGCTTAGAAACGGAGGAGCAATCTATTTTCGATATGCTCGCCTATTTTGTAGGTAATCTGCCAGCTCCCAGGGGCAGCAAAACAACACGTAAAAATGAAGCAACAGTTTAAGGTTTTCTACAAACAATATTCTATCTGATTTAACAATCTTGATCTCAAATATAAATAACCCTGTATCCATGCTTTAATCCCATTCTTGATACTTGATTCTAAACAATTAATACTTTTTAAAAAACTATGAAACAAATTATTATTAAAGGCGAAAGCGTTTTAAACGTACCTAACTTAATTAGTTTATATCGATTATTGGTATTTCCACTTATCATGTATCTAGCACTTACTGGACAGGAAAAATGGTTCGTTATTTTATTGTGCATCAGCCTTGTTAGTGATGTACTCGATGGTAATATAGCCCGCTATTTTAAGCTACAAACCAATTTTGGTGCTGCACTCGACAACCTGGCCGACATATGCACTTATGCAGTGGCCTTATTGGGTTTGTTTATTTTCAAATGGGATGTAATTGAGCCTCATGCCCTGATACTATATATTTTCCTCTCGGTTTTTGTACTGAGCTACTTTGTATCCTTTTTTCGCTTCGGTAAAATCCCAGGATTACATCTTTACTCCGCAGTTTCGGCAGGATATATTCAAAGTATCTTTTTCTTCATTCTCTTTGTCTTCGGATTTTATCCCTGGATGTATTACTTGGCCATAGGCTGGGGTGCATTGGCCTACATCGAAAAAATACCGGTTCTTTTTAAACTCGACGACATTAAAATTGGTGTCAAAGGACTGTATTGGTTAATGAAGAAAAAATAGCTTACTAACATTGTTTTATAATGCCAAGAATTATTATTGTTTTCTTACTGTTCCTCTCTGGTGTCGGTCTTAATGCGCAAAAAATATCCGGTTACGTGAGGGATAAAGAAAACGAAGAACCTGTACCTTTTGCCAATGTTTGGGTTAAAGGAACTATTCAGGGTGTGCAAACCGATGCAGATGGCTATTTTGAAATATCAAGCCCCCAAAGTGATACGCTTTGCGCTTCGTCGGTAGGTTTCATCAGAGATCAACATCTTATCAAAAAAAATGTGGATCAAAAAGTTAATCTGTATCTATCTAAGGAAGTACAATTACTTAAAGATGTTACCGTAAATGCAAAAATGCCCATTACCAAGGTTATTTTTAAGCGAATACAGGAGCACAAAAAGGAAAATAGCGAACAAATATATAGTGTAAGCGATTATAAAACACTGCAAAACACTACTGTTTATCTGGCTATCGATACCACATCCAGAGCTAATCGGCTTTTTGACAACATCCACGATGTAACCATACAGATGGACGATCAGGAGTTACGCTTCTCCCCCATCTATTTATATGAGAAAGCTGCGAACACCAGTGATTTTAATGATAGCGTAGTTTATAGTAAAAAAGATGGGATATTCCCCCGATTAAATCAGGCCATTGAAACCTATATATTGCGTGATATGGTGGTAGATCTTGACTTTTATAAAGAGCAAATCATAATTATGGATAGAGGATTCGTTTCCCCTATCAGCAGTTCGGCAATGAGTTATTACAACATCTATTTTAACGACAGCATCAAGATAGAAGGCAAAAAGCATTATCATTTTTCTTTTGCCCCTAAAAACAGATACAACCCTTTGTTCTCAGGCAGCTTTGCAGTTGAAGAAGATAATTATGCGCTCACCGAAATACACGTTCACATCCCTAAAGAGGCAAACTTAAATTTCATCAATGGCTTTAGAGGAGCAGTATCCTATAAAAAACTGGACAATGGAAAATGGTTTTATGATGGACAGCAGATAGACATTAATATGTCGCTGTCATTAAATAAAGATACCACCGTCACCTACGATTCGCAACGCGTAAATCAAATAGAAAATGGCAATTGGCTTATCAGTAAGTCAACCATTTACGCTAACTTAGCTCAACTTGAAAACGTTAAGGCCAGTGAATGGAAATACCAGCCCGAGTTTTTGGCAAGCAAATTAGACGAAGACATCTATAAAAAAGTTGATAATTTGAAAGATAATAGCTTTGTTAAAGCTGTTGATGCCATTGGTGGTATGTCGTTAACAAGTTATTTTAATTTGGGCAAAATTGATGTAGGACCTGTGTTTGATATATACAGCACAAACACCATTGAAGGAACTCGTTGGACGATTCCTTTACGCACCAGCCAAAAAATGTTCGAAAATTTTTACGTGGGGGGATTTATCGGCTATGGAACAAGAAACAAAGAGTTTAAATATGGAACCAATGTGGCTTTTAGACCTATGGATACGGACAAATTTATTTTACGAGCCAGCTATTCCGAAGATTACAATTTGGTTTCGGTAGATAAGTTTATCCGTTTCGTTAAAAACAACCCCAATACAAAAGGAACCAGTAACTTTATTGCAGCTGTTACCGCCAAGGAAAAAAATCCATACTTGAAAGAAGAAACGAACATTCAAATGCGGGTGGAATATAATGGCGTAAACGATTTTCATGCCGAAGCATCGCCTTACTACCAAAAAAGTACACGCACACCAGAGGTTAGATTTATAAAAAATGGTACCGAATATATAGATTACGTCAGTTATGGCACTCTAATTAATTTTCGTTATGCATTTGGACAACCCTACGATTTATACTTTTTCGACCGGGTTTATTATAACACCCCCAAACCAATTCTTAACTTAGGCTTTGATTTTGGCGAAACCATATTACCAAACGGAAATGTTGGCGATGTGGGAATGTATGGCCAAATACATGGCTCGGTGCAAGGACGAATAGTGTTGGGAAGGGTGTTCTTAAGTTATATGCTTAATGCTGGATATTTATGGGGCGATGCTCCTTACGATTTATTAGATCAGCCCACCGGATCCATGTCGTTAGGCTATGCCAAATACGATTTTAACTTGTTGCACCATGCCTCTTTTGCACATAACCTATATACCAACACCCACTTCCATTTTAACGGAGGAGGAATACTTTTAAATCACATTCCGCTTATACAGAAATTAAAATTGCGCGAAGTGGTTTCGTTTAAAGGGCATTACGGAACATTAAATAATGCATACAACGGGGTTTTTGACTTGCCCTATTATTACACCAACGATTTTAAATCGCCCTATGCCGAAGTAGGCTTTGGGCTGACCAATATTTTAAAAATTTTACGGGTTGAATATGCTTTGTTACTGGGTGACAAGTATCGTAACCAAAGCTTTACTTATAATCATGGAATATTTTTCAGAGCCGAAATGAGTTTTTAACATATGAAACGAGCCCCCGAAGGGTCGGGGCAGGCTATGAGAGTTGCTTCTCACAAAACCTGTCCCGCCTTAGCGGGAGGGGAATGATTATTTTCTGGCGAGTTCCATATGGCAATTGAAAGAAAATATAAACATATGAAAAACCTAAAAGATAAAGTAGTTTGGATAACAGGTGCCTCATCAGGTATAGGCGAAGCTTTGGCTTATGCCTTGGCCAAGCAAGGAGCACACTTGGTTTTAACGGCGCGTAACAGTGAAAAACTACAACAAATAAAGGATACCTGCCTAAAAAATACCAAGCATGTTACTGTGCAAGCAATGGACTTATTAAACATTCAAGATATGAATGCCGCCGTTCTGGCTCTGATAGCCAAAACGGGCGGTATTGATGTGTTGATAAACAATGCCGGACGCAGTCAACGCTCTCTGGCTAAAGACACACCCTTAGCCAACGACCGCAGTATTATGGAGCTTAATTTTTTTAGCCCCGTAGCCCTTACTAAAGCAGTTTTGCCCTACATGCTAAATAACAATGCTGGACATATTGTGGTGGTTAGCAGTATTTCTGGAAAATTTGGCTTCCCTTGGCGCACGGCCTATTCCGCCTCAAAACATGCGGTGCAAGGTTTTTTTGAATCATTAAGAGCCGAATTGTACGACACAAATATTAAAGTTACCATTGTTTCTCCAGGCAGGATAAAGACAGATATTTCGCTCCATGCACTTACCGAGAGCGGCCAAGCATATAATAAAATGGACGATGGTCAGTCCAATGGAATGCCAGCTGATAAGTGTGCTATCAAAATAGTTAAAGCCATTAAAAATGACAAAAAAGATGTATTGATTGGTAACGCTGAAGTGTTAATGGTTTATATACGTAAGTTCTTTCCAGCAATATATTACAAGTTAGTAAGCAAAATAAAAAACTAAAATATAAACAGATGAAAAAGAAGAACATATGTGGTATCCAACAAATAGGCATTGGAGTTAAAAACGCCCAAGAAGCCTGGAAATGGTACCGACAAGCTTTTGGAATGGACATCAACGTATTTGAGGATACCGCCGTGGCGAAACTTATGCTGCCATATACAAACGGAAAAGTATGTGAACGCTATGCTGCTTTGGCCATTAACATGGAGGGCGGTGGCGGATTTGAAATATGGCAGCATACAGCCTTTGAATCGCGCCCTCCCTTATTTAATGTGCAACTAGGCGATTGTGGCGTATTTATTTGCAAAATGAAGTGTCGTGATGTTAAAAAAGCATTCGACAAACACCAGAAAATAGGTTTAAATTTATTGGGTTTAATTACGAACGACCCGCAAGGTAAGCTTCATTATTATTTGAAAGATCCGTACAACAATATTTTTGAAATTGTGGAGGATAAAAACCACTACAAAAAACAAAAATCTGTAACCGGAGGTGTGGCCGGTGCAGTAATAGGCGTTTCTGATATCGAAGAATCGAAAAAAGTGTATTGTGATATTTTGGAATACAACGAGGTAGTCTACGATAAATCGGGAACGTTCGACGACATCTCTCCATTGCCCGGTGGTAATGAAAAATATCGCAGAGTATTACTCAAACACAAACCCCGCACAGGTCCATTCAGTAAATTACTAGGTCCTACACAAATAGAGCTCATACAATCACTCGTGCGTAAACCTCGCAAGATATATGAAAATCGTATTTGGGGCGAACTTGGATTTATACATCTGTGCTTCGATATGATGGGCATGGATCTATTAAAAGAAGAGGTCAAGACCAAAGAATTCCCCTTTACCGTGGACAGCTCCGACGGTTTCGACATGGGTGTGGCAGCGGGTCAGTTCGCCTACATATCCGACCCCGACGGTACTCCCATCGAATTTGTTGAAACACACAAACTACCCATCATCGAAAAATTAGGCTGGTTTATGAAATTAAAAGGACGTGACCCCAAAAAATCACTCCCAAACTGGATGATAAATACCCTGAGCTTTAATAGGGTGAAGGACTGATTAAAAAAATGACGACTAATATGTAATCTGGCAAATTAAAATAAATCCTTAAAGTAGAAGATTGACCAGTCCGTCGCAGGACGGACTGATTTCACAACTATTTATTTTCTCCATAATTTCAGAAAATCCAATTCTTTGGTTTTAAGAACATATCCTACTCTTACCATGTTTGTAAACTTGTTATAGTTAACAAGGCTTTCTGCATATCCCGCAAACCATTCCAGGTATATACATATTTTAAATAAATATACGATTATTAATTTTTGTTACTACATTCGTATAGTATTTGATTTTAGTTATACCTTATCGCGTGATTTATAAAAAGTAGAATGGAAGATTTTAAGTACAATAAAAAATTTCAGAATACGGTCAACACTGCAAAAAAACTGTTTTGGAAGCATGGTATCAAAAGGATTTCAATAGAAGAGATATGCACCGAAACCCCGGTAAGCAAAATGACCTTTTATAAATTTTTCAAGAATAAAGAGGTTCTTGCAGAATATATATTAAGGGAGGTGCTGACCGGATGGCATGATGGATATCTTTCTATTATGAATCAAAAAACACCTTTTACCGCCAAGATTAAAAAAGTAATAGAGCTTGAGCAAAAAGCATCTCAAAACATGAGCGAAGAGTTTATCAAAGATATTTACAATAGCGAGTTTACGGGATTGCAAAAGATTATCAATACTGATAGGAATAAGTACCATGCCGAGATAGTAAAAGATATGATTGAAGCCCAGCAACAAGGCGAAATCCGTAAAGACATTAAACCCGAGTTTATTTTGTATCTGTTAGAAGACATTGGGAATAAGGTGATGGATCAAAAGCTTTCAAGGCTTTACAAATCCAAACAAGAATTGATTATGGAGCTTACCAATTACTTTTTTTACGGTATTACAAATAGTAAAGAATAGAGCGTATGTTAAAAACACTTATCATAACAACAATCCTCATTGCTTTTTCAATATTTGGGGCAAATGCACAATCAGATACGCAAGATGTGTCAAATCACAAATTTGAATTCGACGGACAAGCTTCGATATATGGTAGTTATAGCCCGAACAATGATTTGGACATATTTATGGGGGCTAGATATTTACCCGAACTCAACTACGCTTATACCTTAAGAAATAAGACCATGCTCGATTTTGAAGTTTCGGCTAACATATATGGTTCGGTACTTTTTGACCCTTTTAACAATTCAAAATACAATAGCGACGTGAAGCCATATAGAGTTTGGGCACGTTACACAGGCAAGCAATACGAGCTTAGGGCAGGACTTCAAAAAATTGATTTTGGAAATGCCATGATGTTACGCCCCCTGCAATGGTTCGACGAGATAGACCCCCGCGACCCCTTGCAGTTTACTACAGGAGTTTATGGTGCTTTAGGTAGATATTATTTTCTGAATAATGCCAACATTTGGGCTTGGGTGTTATATGGCAACAAAAACCCCAGAGGATTTGAGTTAATGAAAAACAACAAGAATATACCCGAATTTGGAGGAAGGATCCAATATCCTGTTCCCAAGGGAGAAATTGCCGGAAGCTATCACCATAGAAATGCCAGTTCCAAAGATTTACAAGGGTACGATTTTTACGATAAAATACCTGAAAATCGATATGCATTGGATGGTAAATGGGATGTGGAAGTTGGTGTGTGGTTCGAAGCCGTTCACATCAACAAGCGCAAAAATGTGGGGATGCTAACCAATCAAACTTACTTGACGCTTGGGGTAGATTATACCTTTGGCGTAGGTAGCGGTTTAAACGTCATCCTGGAAAACATGTTATCAACCTACAATGAAAAAACCTTTGCTTTTGACAACAGGTCTAATGTTACTGCTACTTCCATCAGTTATCCTTTGGGATTCTTTGATAATATAACTACCATGGCCTATTATTCATGGGATACGCAAGACTTTTCTTTATTTCTGAATTACGAGCATCAATTTAAAAAACTTACGGGTTATGTAATGGCTTACTACAATCCCGACAGCCAAACGGGCATGGGCAGTGTTCAATACGAAAATTCTTTTTCGGGACCGGGGATACGATTAATGCTAGTATATAATCATTAAAAAATATAATTATGGCAGAAAAAATTATTGTTACCGAAAATTTGGTAAAGCGTTTTCCTGTTGGGGAAGGGCTGTTTACAGCACTTGACAATATAAATTTAAGCTTTGAAAAAGGAGAATTTTCTGGAATCGTTGGGCCTAGCGGTTCAGGTAAAACCACCTTGCTAAATATTTTGGGTTCGTTAGATTCTCCAACCGAAGGAACCGCAACTGTCATGGGGAAAAGAATATCCAGTCTTTCTCATAAAGAAGCGGCGCAATTGCGCAATTTGCATATTGGGTTCATTTTTCAAGTATATAACCTGCTGCCGGTTTATACGGTATATGAGAACGTTGAATTTGCTTTGATTCTACAAAACCGTTCAGCCACCGAACGAAAAAAGGCAGTTATGGAAGCACTGGAATGGGTTGGATTAGAAAATATGGCAAACAAAAGGCCATCAAAGCTATCCGGTGGCGAAGGGCAACGTGTGGCCATTGCACGTGCTATGGTAAAACGCCCCGAATTGGTGCTTGCTGATGAACCCACAGCAAACCTTGATGCTAAAAATGCACATGTTATCCTGAAAATGATGAAAAAGCTGAACGAGGAACTTAAAACCACCTTCCTTTTTTCGACACACGATGAGAAAGTAATGGCCTACATGAACCGTTTGATTCATTTAGAAGATGGCAAAGTAGCTAAAGACGAAAGAATGAAGAAGGTGAACAGTAAAAAGTAAATAGTAGAAAAAGAGAATTATGGAAAAGACATTTACATATGCAAGGAGTTTTAAGGAACTTGAAGTTTATAAACAAGCGAGAATTTTGTCGAATAAAATTTTCCACTTGACTAAGAATTTTCCAAAAGAAGAGCGATACGCTTTGACGGATCAAATCAGAAGATCTTCCAGGTCTATTGGTGCTCAGATTGCAGAATCCTGGGGTAAAAGGAGATATGAGAATCATTTCATACTTAAACTTACGGATTCCGATGCTGAGCAATACGAAACTCAACATTGGATTGAAGTTTCTCTTGAATGTGATTATATTGACAAGGCAACACGCGAAGATTTGCTAATTCAATGTGAATCTGTTGGCAGAATGATTAACTCTATGATTGAAAAATCAGCACTTTTTTGTCAAAACAGAATTGCGAAGACTTAAATTACTTTTTACTGCATACCGTTTACTGTACAGTATACCGTTTACTAAAAACAAAAATAAGTACAATGAAACTTGCAATAACATTAGCATTTAAAAACCTTATGGGGGCAGGTTTACGTACTTGGCTCAATGCAGGTGTGCTGTCGTTTGCTTTTGTTGTCATTATTTTTTACAACGGCTTAATTGACGGATGGAACAAACAAGCCAGCGTAGATACCATACAATGGGAGATTGGAAATGGTCTTGTGGTAAACGAGGCTTATGACGAATCCAACCCCTTTTCTATATTAGATGGACATGGAATCTTATCCCAACCAGAGCAATCGAATTTAACACCTGTTTTAATACGTCAGGCTACTATCTATCCTCAAGGACGCATGATGTCTATAAATTTAAAAGGGATAGACGTAAATCAATCGGTAGTTAAACTGCCAACACATTTACTAAAGGCAAGTACTGCCAAGATTCCGGTAATCATGGGTACACGAATGGCAAAAACAACAAACAGTAATGTTGGCGACGAAATTTTATTGCGTTGGCGCGACCACAATGGTACTTACGATGCTGCAAATGTAACCATAGCCGGAATGTTTGAAACCAATGTTTCAAATGTAGATGCAGATCAGCTTTGGATGCCCATAAAAAAACTTTGGAAAATAACGCAATTGCAAGAACATGCTACCCTGTTTATCGCCAATGAGCAATACGTACAAAAAGATATTCCCGGTTGGAAGTTCGAGGGTCAGGAATACCTTCTTCGCGAGCTGACCAATCTTATAAACGCAAAAAAGACGGGTGGAGCTATCATGTACATATTGTTAATGACCCTGGGCTTACTGGCCATATTCGACACACAAGTGCTGTCCATTTTTAGGCGACAAAAAGAAATTGGCACCTACATTGCCCTAGGGATGACCCGATGGCAGGTAGTGCGCATGTTTACAGCCGAAGGTGGCATGTATAGTATTTTCGCCACGGTTCTTGGAGCTGTTTACGGCATCCCTCTTTTGGCCTATTTATCAAAAACAGGTATCGGATTTGAAATACCAGGCGACCAATTTGGAATTGTAATGGCCCAGCGCATGTACCCTGTATATGGTTTAGGTTTAATACTAGGAACAGTTTTACTGGTGGTTCTTTCGTCCACTCTTGTTAGTTTTTTACCTGCGCGGAAGATCGCAAAAATGAATCCGGTTGAAGCATTAAAAGGGAAGGTCAATTAAGTTAAAAGTTTCAAGTGCCTAAAGTATTAAGTTAAAAGTTTCAAGTTATGAGTTTCAAGTTATGAGTTACAAGTTTCAAGTTACGAGTTATGAGTTACAAGTTACAAATGTTAAGTAAGTTAGCCACCACCAACTTTAGGCACTCAAAACTTTAGGCACTTGTCACTTTAGTCACTTTCATCTTTAAAACTACGAATAAATGAGAATAGCATTCAATATGGCATTTAAAAATCTTATAGGGGCAGGGTTAAGAACTTGGCTCAATGTAAGTGTTCTTGCCTTCTGTTTTATTGTAATTGTTTTTTACAATGGATTTTTAGATGGATGGCAGGAACAAGGACGGAAGGATGCAATGGACTGGGAGTTTGGATATGGGCAGATTTATCATGCCGATTATGATCCTTACAATGTATTTACATTGCCCGCTGCACATGGCATTTTACCTAATGGAGAAAAGAAGAATTTAACACCCGTACTTATTCAACAGGGCACGGTTTATCCTGATGGTAGAATGATCCCTATCACCATAAAGGGGATTGAACCTAGGCAGGACATTTTGAAGTTGCCAACGCATTTATTGAGCGAAAGTAAGGCTCAAACCCCAGTAATAATAGGGGAGCGATTTGCCTCCGGTGGAAATATGAAACAAGGTGACGAACTTTTGCTGCGTTGGAAAGATAAAAACGGAATGTACGATGCCACTAATATAACCGTTGCCGGAATATTTCATACGAATGACGTAGGTGTGGATAACGGACAAATTTGGATGTCGTTGCATACATTACAGCAAATGACCGGGCTTGAAGGTGAAGCCACGCTTTATGTGGCTAATAGTCAATATCAACCAAAAAAAATGGAGGGATGGAAATTTAAAGACTTGGAGGGTTTGCTTTCTGATTTTAATGCAGCTGTACAAGCCGAGCGAATTGGCTCAATTGTTATTTATTTGGTTTTGCTTGCAATTGGTCTGTTGGCCATATTCGATACGCAAGTGCTTTCGATATTCCACCGACAGCGTGAAATAGGTACTTACATTGCTCTGGGCATGACTAAATTTCAGGTGCTTAAAATATTTACTGTCGAAGGGGCTATGTATAGTGTTTTTGCTGCTGTTACCGGACTTATATTAGGTGCACCTTTATTTATATACACCGCAAATAATGGTATTAGTCTTGGTGCTAATACAAGTGATATGGGTTTTCGGCTAGCCAATGTTATCTACCCCGTATTTAGCATGTCCCTGATTGTGGGAACTTTTATCTTACTTGTCACCTCTGCAACCTTGGTGAGTTTTTTGCCGGCACGTAAAATTTCAAAAATGAATCCTGTGGATGCACTAAAAGGAAAGATGCTTTAGGAGATGCAAGTTACAAGTTACGAGTTACGAGTTAGGAGTTAGGAGTTAGGAGTGTCAAGTTAGTTAACTACCACCAACTTTAGGCACTCGTAACTTTAGGCACTTTTAACTTTAGGCACTCAAAACTTTAGGCACTTGAAACTTTAGGCACTCGTAACTTTAGAAACTCGTAACTTTAGGCACTTACAACTATAGTCACATTTAACTTAAAACAAATGATAAAATTTATATTTAAAGCCATAGTAAGGGATAAGAATAGGAGTCTTCTTCCCATCATCGTTATATCAATAGGTGTATTTCTGACCATCGCACTAAGTGGCTATATAAAAGGAGTATTTGGTGATATGATTGACCAAACTGCCCGTTTTCAGACAGGGCATGTTAAAATAATGTCTAAAGCTTATGCCGATAACAAAGATCAGGTACCCAACGATTTGGCTTTGATAGGTGCAAGTGAATTAACCACTTCATTAAAAACCAAATATCCTAACTACAGTTGGGTAAACCGCATCAAATTTGGTGGTTTGCTCGATGCAAGTGATGGTAACGGTGGTTCAAAAGGTCAGGGGCCGGCTATGGGTATGGCCATTGAAATGTTCTCAGAGCCATCTAATGAGGTTGAGCGTTTGAATATCCCCAATTCCTTGGTTAGCGGAAACATCCCTTCTAAAAGCGGCGAGGTTCTCATTGGTGCTGAATTTGCTGAAAAGTTAGATGTAAAAGTAGGTGATGAAATTACTTACATGGGTACAACCATGAATGGGGCAATGACCTTTGAAAGCCTGACTATATCCGGCACAGTCCGTTTTGGTGTATCGGCAATGGACAAAGGAATGATAATTTGTGATATTGCTGATGCCCGAAAGATGCTGGACATGAAAGATGCCACAGGGGAAATCCTAGGTTATTCGTTAGATGAACTCTATTTTGATGACAAAGCCCGCGCATTAACAAGCACTTTTAATGCAAAATATGCCGACAGTACCGATGAGTACGCACCTGTTATGTTTCCACTGAGCGAACAAAACAGCATGGGAAGCTATTTAAAATTGGTAGATTCATTTTCTTCCTTGTTTGTTATCATTTTTGTAATAATCATGTCCATCGTCCTATGGAATACCGGACTAATAGGTGGACTGCGCCGTTATCAGGAATTTGGAATCCGGATTGCATTGGGTGAAGAAAAAGGGCACATTTATAAAACACTGATTTATGAAGCCGTTTTAATTGGAATCATCGGTTCCGTTACTGGTACCCTCCTTGGAATAACCCTTACCCTTTTTATGCAAAAGCACGGTATTGATATTAGTGGTATGATGGAAAATGCTACCATGATGATGCCAACAGTAATGAAATCGAAATTTACTCCGGAATTATTGTACATTGGTTTTATCCCCGGACTTTTTGCCATGGTAATTGGTAACATGTTATCGGGCATTGGTATTTACAAACGCGAAACAGCAACTCTGTTCAAAGAATTAGAAGTGTAATTATGAATAAATAATATGCGAAACATCCATGACAAGATAAATTGACACAAAACCTGTCCCACCACGGGGAAGAGATAGCCTGTATAAGCAGGAATTAAAAAAGAAACCTCTGGGTCTCCGTGCCTCTTCCGCTTAGGCGGAACAAGTTGTGTTCATTTTCTTTAATCTAACAGTCTCTAATCTAATTTTTAACATATGAAATTTTTAACAACAATGGCCTTGATGATTTTTA